>CAMYJL010000026.1 GCA_947258645.1 uncultured Nitrospinota bacterium | reverse complement strand
CGATAAAATAAGACCGAAAGAAACAGCGGCGGCCAGGAGGCTCAGGACGCGGCCGGCGCGGGATGCTCTCGCGAATTTCATGAAAAGGGGCCTCAACGGTTCCTGACGGCGATAACTGGTTCGAGCAAACGGGGACAAAGAAAACCCGGGGGAAGGATACCCTTCCCCCGGGGAGGAATCTACCTCAGCCGATGAGTGACTATTTCTTGGCGCAAGGGTTCTTCGCAGCACAAGGGTTCTTCGCGGCGCAGGGGTTCTTCGCGGCGCAGGGGTTCTTCGCGGCGCAGGGATTCTTGGCCGCGCAAGGGTTCTTCGCGGCGCAGGGGTTCTTCGCGGCACACGGATTCTTAGCCGCACAGGGATTCTTCGCGGCACAAGGATTGCTCGCGGCGTAGGCCGACGGCGCGCTCACCATCAACAGGGACGCAGCGGCGATGCCAAGCAGGAAAATCTTGATATTCTTCATCTGGTGACTTCCTCCAACGTTGGTTGAAAAGCAGGATACGGCTAAAAATAGTTTCACCACCCCTCTGTGGCGAAACCCCTATAGGCTCAATAACACCTGGGAAGATGCGAAATTTCGAGAATCCCCAGAAATATACTCACAGAACTTTCGCTTTATTTTCAGTATAGGGCAATTAAACGTAGCGGCTCGGAATAGGTTAACCGACGGCCTTCTCGATTATTCCCCGAGAAAATGAATTTTTTTTTATTCGGCGAGCGAGGTTTATTCTCGCATACAAGCAGCTGATTTTAAAGGGAAAAAATGACTCTGGGCCGGCGGACAGCCGTTTTTCGGGGGAGGCTCTTCATGAGGAAGCGGAGGGGATGAACGCCACCGAATGCCGCAATCGCCTCTCTCCAGGAGCGTACGGCCATCCTGGAATGGAAACCAGCCGAAATGCGCGGGAAAAAGTATGAATCGGGGCCCGGGAAACGGGCCCCGGCAGGAGCTAGGAAGCCGCCTTTATCTCTTCGGCCACCTCTTTCAGCTTTTCGTTGAGGCGGCCGATATCGCTCTCGGTATGGTCCACGCGAACACCGATGACCCACGAACCCGGCGTCTGTTCATTTTTACCCGACCAGGCCACCCGTCCGTAACAGTCATGGAACCTTTCCTCATGCACCTGAATATTGCAATGAATGCCGGTGCCGACCTCCGGCTTCACCGGGACGATCACCCGGAAACCGCCGGCACTGACATCCTCCGGAATCAGGGGGAGCTCCGAAATATCCGGCGCATCGATAACGACAGGAATGGTATAGCGGGAATGCCTGCGCCTTTCTTTATTCTCGTTCATGAGATTCCTTTCAACACGAGACCTGGAGGCTCCCTCACGCCACTTCCGCTGCAATCGCCGATGGAATTTTCTTTCGGCACCGGCGTCCGGACCGATGAGACATCAGGATTTCATAAACTGCATCACCTTTTTGCAGGTCTGTTCTGCCTGGACAAAATCGGGTTTGAGCTCGAGCGCTTTTTTAAGAAGCTCCAGGCTTTCTTCGAATTGCGACTGCGCGACGAAGACCAGCGACTTGTTGTAGTAGAGGATCGGATCATCGGGATCAAAGGAAAGGGCGCGATCAAACGAACGAATAGCGACGCCGTAGTTTTTGTCCTTTCGTGCCGTGATGCCCATTTTGTTGTAGACGTGCAGATCGTCGGGCGCCTCGTCGCTGTTCAGAGCATCTTCGAACGCCTCGGCAGAAGCTTTCTCATTGCCCATCGCTTTGTAAACTTCTCCCAGCCCGGCCTTGCCTGCCACGCTGTTTTTATTCACGACCACAGCGGATTTATACGCCGTCTCCGCTTTCTCCAGCTTCTCTTCTTCGAGATACTGATCGCCTTTCGCGACAAAGCGGGGTTCGTGTTTTTTCAACCTGTCCCGCGCCGTGGGGTCGATTTTTTCCGCTTCTAAGAGTGCCCGTTCAGCGGCATCCGTGTCGCCCCTTGCGAGGGAGACCTCGGCCATACCGCAAAGGGCATCAACGATTCCGTCACCACCCTTCACCACCGCCTCTTCAAAAGCTTCTTCCGCCTTATCGAGGTCGCCGCTTGCCAGATGCTTTTGCCCTTCCTGTATCAAACCTGAGTCGCGAACCCGGAATTTATCCCGGGCCAGGGGATCGATCCGCACCGCTTCGTCCAACACTTGATCAGCGGCTGCCTCGTCACCCCGCGCCAGATACACCTCCGCCAAGCCGTAAAAGACTTCAACGGAGCCACCGCCGGTCACCATCGCTTCCTCAAAAGCCGCTTCCGCCCCCTCCATGTCTCCCTGGGCCATCAGCTTCTGGCCAAGTTCAACACCCGAAAAGGTCGCCGAGAGGTTTTCCTGATTCTGCTCATTTTCCAGGGTGAGGGTCAAAATATACTTGTCGAGAAGTTTTTCGATGAGTTCACGAAGGTCTGGTTCCTGGACCTGTTTTTGAATCGTTGCGGAAACGCCCTCAGACTCGGCTTGCTTGCCGAGGTCTTCCTGGTTTTCCTTGTACATAAAAATGATAGGCGTCTGAGTGTTTTTGCCTTCCGCCCGAATCTGGGAAATGAGATTGATGCTGTCTCCCTTTTCCAGATCGTCGCCGATTAAAAGGAGAGAATAATTCTCAAACCGGCCCTGATGGGTCGCTTTATAGGCATTATCCACGAAAGTAATATCGGTGAATTGAAACTCCTTGAAGACTCGCTTCAGGGAAGCCTTGGCCCAGGGATCGCTGTCTGCGACCAGTATGGGAATTCCACCGTCCAGTCTTTCAGTCGGCATGGTATTTCTCCCAGAAGTGGGCTCCCCCACTCTTCAACCGAACGTCAGAAACCAGGCTGGATAAAATTCAACCAAACCGGTTCACCATTGAAACAATTTACGGGGGTCTCCGTCAATTATTAATTGACGTATGATGTTGATAAACAAAGAGTTTTAAGGGAAAGAGGTAAAAATAATAAAAGCGGGCGGGAAATTTTCCGGAAGTGCTACCGCATCCCCGACCTTTGGGACTTTTTTGGCCGCCGCAGCGGGATGACATCCGCCGGGGGAGAGGAGGGTTTTCTCTCCCTTCGGCTCCACATCGATGCTACCCGGAGGGCAATTCTCCCGGCGCCCGAAGCCGCCCGGCCAGCCAGCCCGGCCGCCGAGGCTACAAAACCGCCCGCGGCGGCGGTATTCCGGCCCAGGAACCGGAAGGCGCTTCGCCCCCCCTCGCCGCCCAGGGAGGCGATTCTTGTCGTGGCCTCGTATGCCGAGTCCAATGGGCGCCTTGCGTGCGCGATCACCCTTCGCACCATCCAGATCACCATGGCGCAAAACACCGTGGAAAGCGCCGCGAATACCGCGAGAATCTGGAGTCCCCGCGCGGGATTATCGACCAGGATCACGCTCAGGAGAGCGATGCCGTAAAACGCCAGCCCCAGGAGAGCAACAGCCATCGCCAGCACACCGCCCGAGCGCTGCAGGATCCGGAACAGGGAAAACATCGAAAGCTCTTCTCCTCACACGGACAACTCACAGAACGCCATACATTCTGAAGATAATGAAAAGATAGCCCAATTCGCGCCACATACCAAGGGGGGAATCCGGCGGCCGCAGAATATCGTTGACGCGCCGATACCGGCGTTTTATGGTCGAAATCCTTAAAGGAGGCGCTCTTCTCTCAAGTCGCTCAAATCATGGGAGAACTTTTGTTTTGCTGGATATTCGTCTGATACGAAACGAGCCCGAGCAGGTGGCCCGTGTACTCGGGCGCCGGGGCGGTGCGTTCGACCTCGAGGCCGTCCGGACGATCGACGCCCGGCGGCGCGAGCTGACCAACGAGGTCGAAAGCCGCGTGGCCGAGATGCGCAAGGGAAGCAAGGAGATCGGCGCTCTCAAGAAGAAAGGCGCCGAGGATGAGGTCAAGGCGATCCTCGAGCAAAATGAGCGCCTGAAAGAAGAGATCAAAACCTTCGAAGGAGACCTCGCCCAGGCGGAAAGCCAGCAGCAGGATATCCTGCTCGGGCTTCCCAACCTGCCCCACGAAACGACGCCGGACGGCTCCTCGGACGAAGACAACCGGGTCGAGCGCGTCTGGGGCGAAAAACCGAAATTCGATTTTGAGCCCAAGGCCCACGACGATCTGGGGGCGGACCTCGGCATTCTCGACATGAAGCGTGCAGTGAAGATCGCCGGCGCCCGATTCGCTCTTTACAGAGGCGCGGGCGCGCGACTGGAGCGTGCGCTCATCAACTTCATGCTCGACCTGCACACGACCGAACACGGCTACACCGAGTGGCTCCCCCCGTTCATGGTGAATCCCCAGTCCATGACGGGTACGGGACAGCTCCCCAAGTTCGAAGAAGATCTGTTCAAGGTGGACGAAGGACAGTTCTACCTGATCCCCACGGCGGAAGTTCCCGTCACCAACATCCACCGCGAAGAGATTCTCGACGGCAGGGAGCTTCCGCTCAAATACACCGCCTACACCCCCTGCTTCCGGAGCGAGGCGGGCTCCTACGGCCAAGACACCCGGGGACTCATCCGCCAGCACCAGTTCAACAAGGTCGAGCTGGTGAAATTCAGCGCACCCGGGACGAGCTACGACGAGCTGGAAGCTCTCACGGCGAACGCCGAGGAAGTCCTCAAGCGCCTCGGCCTGCACTACCGCGTGGTCACGCTCTGCGCGGGCGACCTGGGCTTTTCAGCGGCCAAGACCTACGACATCGAGGTGTGGGTTCCCTCCCAGGACACCTTCCGGGAGATCTCATCCTGCAGCAACTTTGAAGACTTCCAGGCGCGCCGGGCGCAGATCCGCTTTCGCGCCGATCCGGGGTCCAAGCCCGAGTTCGTTCACACCCTCAACGGCTCCGGTCTGGCCGTCGGGCGGACGGTGGTCGCCATCCTCGAGAATTTCCAGCAAAAGGACGGCTCCGTCGTCATTCCCGAGGCCCTTCGCCCCCACATGGGCGGCATGGAAGCCATTCGTCCCGATTAGAATCCGGAAAGAAAAACCCCCTTCCCTCGGGTGTCCCGCCCCGGGACGTAAGGTAGAATCGGGCTTTCCACGCGCGGAGGGATGGCCGAGCGGTCGAAGGCGGTGGTCTTGAAAACCACTGAGCGAAAGCTCCGGGGGTTCGAATCCCTCTCCCTCCGCCATACTTTAGATATTTCTTGGTATCTTTATAAAACAATCATTTGCCGTTCTGCTCTCTTCAAAAACCACACACGTTAACCACGTGTATTTTACGGAAGCTATGTATGATAGTTTCAGATACGGATTCCTACTTGTATGCAATGATGCATGTTTGAACCATGTGTTTTTACGTTGCCAGCGTGCGTGAACGCCATACTGGGGAACCGGCACGGACAGTCCGTGGTTGCCGTCAATTTTTTTTCAATTCAAGAGGGGGAACAGGAAATGGCTGGGGTGGAACTGGGTTTTATGGCTCCTCATCCATGGATCATGGTGGCAGGAGAACGCGAGGAGGGCCATCACAGCATCACGACATCCGCCTTCCGCCGTGCGGCAGCCGAGGTGGCGAATTTCGATCCCGACGTGATGCTGGTTGCATCGCCCCACTGGATGCCCATGTCCCGGCTGCGCATCGGGGGAGCTCCCCGCTATACAGGGACACTCGCCGAGTTTCTTCCCCACATCAACGAGGGGCTCCCGCCCGAGCACCGACGGGACTTGCCCCCTGTTCCTTACGACTTTCCTGGCGACCCGGAGCTGGCGGCGCGCCTCCATGAGGCAGGAGAGGCGGCCGGTCTTCCCGTCTATCTTGAGCCGGAGCCCAAGGCGCTCGACCACGGTTCGATGGTTCCCATCCTCTACCTCAACCCGGAGGGGCGGTTCCCTGTACTTCTTCTTTCGATTGAGGAAGGGCCGAAAGAACAAAGCCGAAAGTGGGGCGAGATCATCGGGCGGGAAGTTGCCCGCGCGGGCCGACGTGCGGTCTTTGTTTCGAGCGGAACGCTCTCCCACCATTTTGTTTTCGACAGCGCCGACGCCCTATGGGCGCAAGGAGAGGCATGGGACAGGCGTTTGATGGACCGAATTTCGGTGGGAGATTCCCAATTTGTCTTCGGCTTATCCGACGGGGAAATCGCCGAGGGAGAACTCGAGGCGGGAGGTCTTCACGGACTCTACATGATGTTTAGCGCATGGGACGCTCCGCCCGCAGCCAGCGTTTTGAGCTATGAAGGAATTGTCGGAGTAGGCTCGCCCATTATACGCTTCGATCCGGCCCAACAAGAAATTCTCTCTTCGGACTAGTCTCATCCCGATCCAGGCGTCGTCCGGGTTGACCGAAGTCATACGCCCAGACGTGATTCCGCCACTCGGGACGCCGACGTGCCTCCCCAAAAAATTAGGCGGTTCATGTCGAAAGATCATGGTCTGCTCCCCGGATCCGGACCCGAAACGGGGGCGCGTCACCGGGAATCAATTGAATCTCAGGACCTTCCGCTGTAACCTCTTGTCATTCTTTTCCCGGAGGGATGGCCGAGCGGTCGAAGGCGGTGGTCTTGAAAACCACTGAGCGAAAGCGCCGTGGGGCCGAAATCCCCCTCCCTCCGCCTCGATAAATAGCAAACGGGAATTTTCCGGCGATCACCTGGGCCGGAACATCGAACACCTGCACCCGAGGATTCGCCCATGCCCTCCGCCGAAGATCGAACGTTTCACCGGTTTTTTCAGGACACCCTCAAGCGCGTTCCCAAGAACCTTGCCCTGTCGGCGGACGGCGAGACCCATACCTACGAAGACCTCTGGGAGAAAAGCGGATGGCTGGCGCGGATGCTCCTCCGGGCGGGCCTTGCGCCCGGCGAGCGCGTGGGCCTCTGGCTCCCCAACGGGGTGGAATTGATACTCTCCTATCTGGCCATCTCGCGGACGGGCGCCGTCGCGATCCCGATCAACACGCGCTTCCGGCGGGACGAGCTGACCTACCTGTTCGGCCACTCCGGCCTCTCGGTCTTGATCTGTCCAGGCACATTTCTCGGCACCGACTTCTGCAACCTCCTCCGGGAGGCCGCGCCCGACCTCGCTGCAAGACCCGGCGGCGAATGCGCCACCTCGCACATCCCCTCCCTGCGCCGGGCGCTCACCACCTCCGACGCCCCCCCTTCGGGATTCTGTTCGTTCTGGGGTTTTCTGCAGGAGGGGCGAACGCTCCCCGGCGGGCCGCTTGAGCGCGCCGAATCGGCCGTTCGTCCCGAAGACACCTGTCTGCTCATGTACACGAGCGGGAGCACGGCCACGCCGAAGGGCGTCCTCCTCAAGCACGCCTCATGCGCGAGAAAACCCCTGGCGCTCACGAAGCGCCTCGGCCTCCGGGATGACGACCGCTTCTACACGGCCATGCCGATCTCCCACGCGGCGGGCCTGTTCAGCGGATGGTGGCTGGCCGCCGCGGTGGGCGGCCCGCTTTTCACGCACAGCCGGTTCGACGCCGAGGCCGCGCTCAAAACCATCTCCCGCGAGCGCATCACGGTGGAGCGTTCGTTTCCCACCCTGGTCAAGGATCAACTCGAACTCCTCGCCGGCGGAGGGAAGGACTACGACATCTCCTGCCTCCGCACGGGGCTTTCCTCCAGCCTGAGCCCCGATGTATTCGAAAAGCTCGCCGACGTCATTGGTCCCCATGAATACGTCAACAACTTCGGCTTCACCGAGGCGACGGGCGTCGTGACGCTCTCCGATCCCGGAGATCCGCCAGAGGTCCGCTGGGGGAAGATGGGAAAGCCCCTCGACGGCATGGAGGTGCGGATCTCCGATCCAGATTCGGGAGCGCCCAGACCGGCTGGAGAGGAGGGGGAGATATTCGTCCGGGGATGGGCCATGATGAAGGGGTATCATGACCCCGGTCCCGATGTTCCCCCGCCGTTCGATTTGGACGGCTGGTATCGCTCGGGCGACCTGGGCTATCTGGACCGGGACGGCTACCTGACCTATCTGGGACGCGTGCGCGAGCGGCTCCGGGTCGGGGGCGAGAACGTCTCGCCCGAAGAGGTGAGCGTTTTCCTCCGGCGCCATCCCGCGGTCGAGGCCGCCGAGGTCTTCGGCGTCCCCGACGAGCGGCTCGGGGAGATCCCGGTCGCCATCATTCAGCGCAAGCCCGGCGCGGAATTTTCGGAAGAGGCTCTTCTCCACTACTGCCGGGAGAGCATTGCGGGATTCAAGATTCCCCGGCACATTCGGTTTGTCGGCAAGATGCCGCTCAACTCCAGCCACAAGATAAATCGCCGCAAGCTCCGCCAGGAATTCCTGGACGAGATGGGATGCGACTCCGGCGAATGAAACCACACGACGGCGGACCCCGGAATTTTCCAAAAGGAAGGACATTCAAATGGCGCTCATCAAATACGAGGTAAAGGACAAGCTGGCCATCGTCACGCTGAACCGGCCGGAGAAATACAACGCCGTCAATGAAGAAATGGTGGATCAGCTCTTCGAGGCATTCGCCGAGGTCGAGCGCGACCAAGACGTATGGGCCTGCATCATCACGGGCGAGGGAAAGGCCTTCTCCAGCGGGCACGACCTGAGCTATTTCGCCGGAGAGGGACACCAGGAAGCGCGGCCCGTCTCCGATCTCTATCAGGTCATCCTCGAACTGAAGCGGCCGTGCTTCGCCGCCATCAACGGCATCTGCCTCGCGGGCGGCGCGGGAATCGCCCTCTCGACGGACATTCGCCTCATGTCCGAAGGCGCCCAGCTTGGCTGGCCCCAGGTCAAGCGCGGGGTTTCGTCGGTCAGCGGCCCGTTTCTGCTGGCCAACCTCGTTCCGAGAAACATCGCCTACGAAATCCTGTTCACGGGAGAGTTCATCAGCGCTCACCGGGCCCGGGAACTGAACCTGGTCAATCACGTCATTCCGGAGGGCCGGGACGTTCTCGAGGAGACCGAAATCCTCGCCCGGAAGATCATGGAAAACGCGCCGCTCGCGATCCAGGCGATCAAGGACTTCACCGTCCGCGCGCGCCATCTGAGCAACAGCGACGCCCTCCGCATGGGCGATCTGCTCTTCAAGAAGCTGGTGGACAGCGAAGACGGCCAGGAGGGCCTCGCCGCGTTCCTCGAAAAGCGCGAGCCCCAGTGGAAAAACAAATAATGAAACTTCAGACCGGGAAGGATAAAAGATTTCGGCCAAACCATTGACATAAAGAATCGTTCATACCAATCTAGCCCCTCAGTCTTTGCCGCCAGATGAAGGCTGATGAGGGGCCTGAAAAAGCCCGAACAATGCGTGGAGAGGTGGCCGAGTGGCTGAAGGCGCACGCCTGCTAAGCGTGTGGATGGGAGACTGTCCCGAGGGTTCGAATCCCTCCCTCTCCGCCACATATTTCCGTTCCGCCTCCGGACCGCCATCATCCTCCGCCTTTTCTACATCACCCCAGACTGGGAGCCTTTTATGAGGAAGTTCCTCGCCGCTTTTGCGCTGCTGCTTTGGGTCCAGCCCGCCCTGGCCCAAGAGATCAAAAAAGAAAACCCTGCCAATCCCGTCGTCATCATGAAAACGAACTCGGGCGATATTCATCTGGAGCTTTTCAAAAATGCCGCACCCAAGACCGTCGCGAACTTCGTCGGGCTCGCGGAGGGAACAAAAGAGTTCACCGATCCCAAAACCAACAAAAAAACCAAGCGCCCCTATTACGACGGCCTGATTTTTCACCGGGTGATCAAGGGCTTCATGATCCAGGGTGGCGACCCGCTGGGAAGCGGAAGAGGCGGTCCGGGCTACAAATTCGAGGACGAAATCAACGCCGACCAGCTCGGCCTGGACAAACTCAAGGCAATCCGTAAGGACGGATCGATCCATCCCTACCTGCTTGTGCGTACCCGCGAGGACTATCAGCGAACCGTACTCATGCCCCTTTGGCGCAAGCTGAAGATCAAGAACAAGGAAGAATGGACCGCGAGGCAGAAAGAACTTTCCGAGATTGTCAAAAACCTCACACTCAAGGGAGTGTATGAAAATCAAGGCTACGTCTACAACGATAAGCTGAAATCCTACCGGCCCCTGAAGGGCAACATCGCCATGGCCAACGCCGGGCCCAACACCAACGGCTCCCAGTTCTTCATTAATCTCGGGGACACCCCGCACTTGACCGGAAAACACACCGTATTCGGAAAAGTGATCAAGGGCATGGATGTGGTGGAGAAGATCGGGGAGACGAAGGTGGCCCAGGGCAGTAAACCCGTTAAAGACGTCAAGATCATCACGCTGCGCCTGAAAAAATAGCCTCCCCGGCAACAGGCGCGGCCGCCGGACGGCCCCTAAATCTCCCGCCTTCCCTCGAGAGAGCGCGTGAGCGTGAGCTCGTCCGCATATTCGAGGTGGCTCCCCATCGGGAGCCCGTGAGCGAGCTGCGTGACCCGGACGCCGAGTGGCTTGAGGAGCTTCGCCAGATAAAGAGAGGTTCCCTCCCCAGCCATATTGGGGTTCAGGGCGAGAATAACCTCCTTGACGCTGTCTTTTTTCACCCGGTCCAGCAGCGCCCCGATGGTCAGATCCTCCGGGTTCACCCCGTCCAGCGGAGCGATCACTCCCATCAGCACGTGAAATTTCCCCCGAAACTCCCCCGCCCGCTCGACAGCGAAAACATCCGAGGGCTCCTGAACCACGCAGATGGTCGAGGAGTCCCGGTCCGCGCAAACGGCGCAATCCTCCCCGCCCGCCTCTCCTTCCACCAGCATGTGACAGAGCGGACACAGGCCCACCCGTTCCTGGAGCGTCTCGCAGGAAGATGCGATCTGCCCGGCTGCTTCCGGATCTTTGGTCAAGAGGTGGAACACAATCCGCTGGGCGCCCTTGGGTCCGATGCCGGGAAGCCGCTGGAAAGCCTCGATACATTCCTGGATGGCCGGAAACCGGTTCAGCGGCACGCCTCACACTCCCTCATGCTGCAAAAAAGAAAAGAATTATCTGGCCATGAGAAAGGACAGAACCAGCATGATAACAACGGCGGCGGCGATCATCAGCGGAGCGAAAAATGTCGCGCCGATATCCGAGCGGTGTCCGCAGGCGGGACAGCGGTTGAACTGGAACTCCTCCCGGGGGCCCCGGTGGCCGCATCGCTCGCAAAGCCCCGTCACCAGACGCACCCCGCAGGAAGAGCAAACGGGCTCGCCGGTGCCCACCGGCGCGCCGCAATTCCCGCATTTCAAACCGCTGTGCGCTCTCGTCACATGGAATTCGCCTAAAAGAGTCCGGGTATGTTCATCCCGCCGGTGAGTTTTTTCATTTCCTCGGCCATCAGATCCCTTCCTTTTCGAACGGCCTCGTTGCAGGCCGCGCGAACCAGATCTTCCAGCATCTCGACATCCTCCGGATCGACCACCTGCGGCTCTATCTTGATCGAAACAATATCACCGGCGCCGTTCGCCTTGGCCGTGACCATCCCTCCTCCGGCGGTCGCCTCGACGGTGCGCGAAGCCATTTCTTCCTGAAGCTTCGCCATTTTGTCCTGCATCTGGCGCGCCTGTTTCATCAAATTACCCATTCCACCTTTAAGCATTACGAATCTCCATACGCTGGTCCGCTTTTGGTTCTGAAAGGCCGGATGGCCGAGATCTGCCCGTTAAATAAATCGATAACTTCTTGAATATAGGCTTCTTCCTTGTCTTTCTTCTGCTCCCGGCGTTTTCTCGCGGCGGCGTCCACCGGTGCAGGGGGCGGCGGTTCCGCGGCGGACTCCTCCAACACCACTTCGGCAGACAAAGGTGCATTCACGCCGAAAAAATCCTGCAGGACGGGGATCGCCTGCTGAAGCACGTCACGCGCATGGCCGTTGCCATTGCCCGCCGGAAGGCGGATGCCGATCCGCCCCGCCGTTCCCAGATTGATCCCCGCTCCTTTCAGAAGTTCCCGCTGACTGGGGCGAAGCGATTTCACCGCTTCCTGCCACACCTGGTTCACCTCTTCGGGAATCCACTGGGGCTGGACGGCCTGCACCACGGGAGACGCGCCCGGCGCTCCACTTTCCCCCTCCGGAGACGCAGAGCGTTTCGCCCCCTGCGGCGCCGGGGGAGGGCTTCCGGCCGAACCGGCCTGCCGCACGGCGGGCGCGGATCGGGCGGGCGGTCCCCCCGATTCCAACCTTTCGATCAGGCTCCCCAGATCGGCGATAACTTCCAGCTGGCACATCCGGATAACGGCAAGCTCCAGCGTCATTCGGGGATGCGCCGAAGATCGCAACTCGAATTCGGCCGCCTGAAGGAAAGAGTACGCCTGATGGGCCTCGTGAAAGGAAAGCTTCTGGGCCAGCGATCTGCGCTCTTCCATCTCGCCCGGCCCCAAGTTGAACAGGTCCCCTTCTTCTCCCGCGGTCTGGAGGACCATCAGATCCCGGAGGAATTCAAGCAGGTTCCCGCAAAAAAGCCGCAAGTCGTGGCCCGCGTCGAACACACCGTTCAACTCGAAAAGCGCGGCCCGCGCATCCCGTCCGGCGACGGCGGAGACGATGTTCCGGTACACCTCGGAGGAAGGAACGCCCAGAACCTCTTCCACCTCCCGGGCCGAGAGGGCCCCATCGCCCGAAAAGGCGATGACCTGATCCAGCAGGGACTGCGCATCGCGCATGCTCCCCTCGCCCATCCGCGCGAGGAGGCGGAGGGCGTCTTCATCTACCTCCCGCTTTTGCTCCTTGACGATCCGCCCGAGTTGCTCGGCGATGACGCCCGGCGCGATGCGGCGGAACTCGAACACCTGACACCGGCTCAGGATTGTATCCGGAACTTTCTGCTGCTCGGTGGTGGCGAAGATGAAGACGACGTGTGGCGGCGGCTCTTCGAGCGTCTTGAGAAGGGCGTTAAAAGCCCCTCTCGAGAGCATGTGCACCTCGTCAATGATGACCGTTTTATAGCGGCCCCTGGCGGGCCGGTAGCGGAGCCCCTCGCGGAGCTCACGGACGTTGTCCACACCCGTGTAGGTCGCGCCGTCGATCTCGAGCACGTCGGGATGGGCACCCCGGTTGATCTCCTCGCACGAGGCGCACTTGTCGCACGGCTCGGCCACGGGTCCGTCGGCGGACTCGCAGTTGAGCGCCTTGGCGAGGATGCGGGCCGTGGTCGTCTTCCCCACACCCCGGGTACCGCTAAAGAGGTAGGCGGAGGCGATCCGCCCGGTGGCCAGGGCGTTCGAGAGCGTACGGCGAATATGCTCCTGGCCGATGAGGTCTTCGAAGCGCAGGGGACGCCACTTTCGCGCACTGCCGATGAAAGTCATGCTCCAGAACCTCTCTATCCCGAAACTGGAGAGGAGAGGGCGGAAGAGGGCCCGTCCTTTCGATATCGATTCAGAGGAAATATGAAACGTATTCCCTTCAAAGGCCCCGCCGCGCACCTAAGGGTCAGGCACCCTCGTGGCACCCGGGAGTGATTGCTTACCGCTGCTTCCTTCCGGACCTGACGGAGTTCGCAAGTTCCCGCCGCACGAGACCCAGCCCATCGGCAACACGGCGGAGCGAATCTTTGAACGGAATTCGAAATTCGATTTCGGCGGCCTTCTGATCATTTTATCCAGCGGCTCAGGCGCATATTATCGTGGCGCCATGCCTTTGGAAAGGGGGCCGGAACGACCGGGTTAGAATCGTTATTTCAATGAAGTAACGATGAGCACCCCCAGGACCATCAGGCAGGCCCCGCCCACGATCCGGGTGGTGAGCTTCTCCCGCCCGCCGAGCATCGTATAGGTGAGGAAAAGTGCAAACAGGGGGCCGGTGGCCATGATCGGTGCGATCAGGGAGACCTGCCCCCAGCGCAGCGCGTACAGGAGGGCGAACTGCGCCGCGGCCATCCCCAGCCCGGCGAAGAAGAAAAATTGCATGGACCGCCGGTTGAAGACATAGGCCTGGCCCCGGGTGGCGATCTTGAGGACAAAGGGCGCAACCGCGAGGGAAGAGACGCCCTGCAAAAATCCCCCCAAAAGGAGCGAGTCCGTCCCGCCGAAACCCATCTTCCGGAGATTGTGGGCCAGGCCGAAGCAGATGGCCGTCATGAACGGGAGCCAGGCGTAGCGTGCGTGCTTCCGGAGATCGCCGCCCCCGATCAGCAGATAGACCCCGGCGATCACGAGGGCGATTCCGGCCCATATCGCAGGATGGGGCCGCTCGCCGATCATGAAAATCGCGATGAAGGGGCCGAAAAAGGCGTGTGTGTTGATGATAGAATTTGTCGGGGCCACCCCGATGTGGGCGATGGAGCGGTACATGAACAGCAGCGCAAGCGCCGGCGAGGAAATCCCCGCACCGAGAAAGGCCAGCCAGTACCAGGAAACCGTGACCCGGGAGAAATCCACCAGCGGGAGCGCCAGGGTGAAGGCCACGCAGTTGATGATCAGAACGATGAGGCTGCCGGTGTGGGGGTTGCTCCCCTCCATGCCGCGCTTGGTGAAAACCGAGGAAAGGGAATAAAGAAAAGAAGGAACCAGGGCCACCGTCTCGAAGGGAATCAGGCCGCCATCCTCCTTTCCTCAAAACGCGCCGACGCCCTTGCCCCGCGAACGAAACTCATACCGAACGGCTCAGGAATTCAGCTGGGGGGAAAGGGTTCATCAGTAGAGCCGGGTTGTATAACCCTCTTGAATGGCCTTGTCCGCTTCCTCGGCGCTTTCGATTTCGTCGATTTGATCCTTGAAGACCTGCCCCATCGTCGGATATGCGCTCCGCTCCACCTGAGTTTCCGGGTCCCACAGCTTCGAGCGGATGAGCGCCTTCGCGCAGTGAAGGTAGACCTCTTCCACCTTGACGACCAAACCCGACTTGGGAACTTTTCCCCGCACGGCCATCGGCTCGAGCAGCGCCGGATCCGTCGTGACGGACGCCTTGCCGTTCAGACGAAGCGTCTCCTTGATCCCCGGCACGAGGAAAAGCATGCCGACGTTCGGGTTTTCCATGATGTTCGTCATGGAATCGACCCGGTTGTTCCCGGGCCGATCGGGAATGACGATTGTCTCGTCGTCAATGACCGTAACGAAACCCGGCGCGTCCCCTCTCGGGGAAGCGTCCGTACCTTTTTCGCCAGCGGTGGAGAGGACCAGAAAAGGAGAAAGAGAGATAAAATGACGGGTGTGCTTATCGAGCTTGGGCATCTGTTTTCTCGCAGCCCGAAAATTCGGGTCGCCGTAAAACGTCCTGAGCGACTGCTCGTCCCTGATCTCTTCAGTCATCTCTCCTCCTTCCGTGAAGAAAAAAACCCGGGGCGATACGCCCGTCTATTATTTGCCGCTCTTGGGCGTCCACTCCACCGCCCTGCGCTGCGCCTCGGCGACCTCCTCGGGTGTCATCTTCCCCGTGACCAGATCGCGGACGGCCCGGGCGGCGTCCACCCCGTTCGCGGAGGCCAGATTGCTCCACATATGGGCCAGGACGTTATTCTGCTCGGTGCCCGTTCCGTTGGCGTACATCAGGCCGAGATTGTACTGCGCCGTGGCGTTTCCCTGGTCTGCCGCCTTCTGATACCACTTGAGCGCCTCGGAGTGAATCTGGGGGACGCCCTTGCCGTTGGCGTACATCCAGCCAAGGTTGTATTGCGCGACAGCGTTGTTTTGTTTTGCGGCTTTCCGGTACCACTTTACCGCTTTGGTGTAGTTTTTGACACCACCCACGCCCTGCTGGTATTTCAAGCCCAGGTTCGACTGGGCCGCGGCATGGCCCTGCTCCGCGGCCTTGCGGTACCACCGCACCGCCTCGAAATCGTCCTGAACGGCGCCTTTTCCCTTGTCGTACAGGAAGCCGAGAAAAAACTGGGCCTTGACGTGGCCCCTATCGGCGAGCTGTCGGAATAGCCGGGCGGCTCTCGCAAAATCCTCCTGCCTGTAGGCGCGGACGCCTTTCCGGTAGAGATCGTCGCCCTCTCGCGAAGCCGCCACCGCGGGCGAAACCGGCCCCAGTAAGATAACGGACAGCAAAATAACGGTCGCCGGCACAGAAAACCTCTTCACGATTTTTCTCTCCATCCCCGGGGTTCGTAGCGGGCTCATCCCGCCCTCAAGCCCCATGGCCTCTTTATTATACGGAATATGCCGGCCGGACGCCCGAAACTTCACCATCCATAAAAAAAGCCAACGGTCGCTTCCGAAGCCGCTGGACAGAGTGTACTGGCGGCGGGCACAGTCTGCTGCGACCGCCTCTCCCCAAATTCCCCGTTTACTAGGAAAAATGCAGGGAAATTATTCAATTTGTCCCTTCAATTCGCTCGATTTTCGACGATATCCACTTAAATTCAAAGGCTTTCAGAATACCAAACCAAAAACTGAACTGGGAAAAACAGGGAGACAGCTTCCCACCCTTCAAGGCTCAAATTTTTGCGAAACACACCAAAAAGGAACTCTATCAAGCGACTTTGTCAAAGCATTCATTTGATGAGGGCACCTATTTTGCGGAGCGCCGACGTTACCTACATGCCTACCCGCACGGGTTCCCTAGATTGGGAGGCCCGCCAACCGCGCAGGGCTGGGGCGAGGCCGCCTTGGGTTTCGCTATCCGAGAGGGCGTCTTCGGTGGGGGAGCCGATTTCACGGCTTTCTTGATGGGCGGTCCGGCCGGGGTGGCAAAAGCGGATCCCGCACCCGGCATCTTCAGAAAGTAATTCCGAAGTCCCTGCCGCTTGCGGAAATCCGCGCCCTGTTTTCCGAAGGGAGCCATTGTGATGCTCGGCGGCTGAATGACGTCACGCCACCATGAAGCGATACCGCCTTTGATGCTGACCGCATCAAAGCCTTTCGCCGAAAGGATCGACAACGCCCGGTCGGCGCGGACACCGGTCCGGCAGTAGAGAACGATCTTCCGGCTCTTCGGCAGCCTTGCCAGATTTTCAGGCTTTCCTAGAATCTGCACGGGGATATTGGCTGCTCCGGGGATGTGATAGTCCTCATACTCCCAGTCGTTTCGAACGTCCAGAAGAAAAGGCCGCTCCTTGCCTTGAACGAGAATATCGGCTGCCTGAATCGGCGAGACATATTTCTCAGGCGGGTGTGTCTGGGCGGGGGCGCCCCATGCGGGGGTCGATAAAAAGATGAATACCACGGCAAAAAACCGGATTAAACGCATCCATTTTACTGTCGTCATTTATCAATCCTCTTCCACCTTTTCTTCGGCACCTTTATCTGCCTCCGGGAAAATGCCTGCCTTGAAGGGCTGGCCATCGGCCATTTCCTGTTCTTCATGAGGGACCATCTCCTTCGACTTCCGGTTGTTGGTCTTCTCGTAGCGCTCTCTTAACTTTTCCTCCCATTCTGCTTCCTCTTTCTTTACCTCATTGTACCATTTTCGGTGGTGGGAATAAGCATACAACTCATTCACTTCGCCGGTGAAGATGGAGAAGAAGGCCTGCTTCTCCTCGGGAAACACCCCGCCCATGTAGATGTGGATGCAAAGACCCGCACATACGGCCCCGACGGCGAAGAGGTGGACCGGAAGCGCCCAGGCCACCCAGTCTGTGCCGGGCATGTAAGACCGGAAAATGAGCGCAAGGCCACTTAAAAGAATCGTCATGCTCCCGACCGTAACCATAATCCCGAAGATCTTTTGGCCCGCGTTGTAGGGCCCCTGAGGCGGGAGCTTTGCGTCCTTCCCGAGGATGCGCTGCGCACGGAGCACCAGCC
>CAMYJL010000025.1 GCA_947258645.1 uncultured Nitrospinota bacterium | reverse complement strand
TCCTTTTCCCTGAAGGCGATTTACCGCAGTTTTCAGGATTTCGGGAGAAGTGTCCAGCCTTTTGGCTAAATTATCCAGTGTCCAGGGAGGTTGCCGGGTCTGTGCCCGGGTCGCCATAGCGGTCATTATCCTTAGTGCGATTTCAGCCGATATGAGCTGGGCGGAGGGTTTTCCCGAATGATCAAGCCGGATACGTCTTCCCCCGACAAGTGCGGTTAGCTCGGCTGAATAAATCAAAATACACCAGGCGAAATAAATCCACACCATCAAGATGGGAAGCTGTGCCAGCGTTCCGAAAATTGCCTCATAGCGGGAAAACCCGACCTGAAAGCTTACATAAGCCCATTGGAGAAAAAACCAGAGAACGCCGCCGACGATACCACCCAGGATGGCGGGTTTCAGGCGTACGTGGGTATTTGGAATGACGATCAGCACCAAGGTGAAGAGAACGATTGAAGCGAGCATCGGAACCATCTTCAGGAGAAGCTCCGCCCCTCCGGTGAGAATCCAGTAACTTCCCAGTGACGCCAGAAAATCACGTACTTGGAAAAGGGCCGTTGCGCTGATCGTGATTCCCAGAAGGAGCGGAGTCAGGAACAGAATGCTGAAATAGTCCGTAAACTTTCGGACCAAGGGCCGCTGCTGCCGTACCTCAAAGATGGCGTTCAGGGACTTTTCGATCGTATTGAGCGTCAAGACAGCGCTGAAGAGAAAGGCCGCCAGACCGGTTGTGCCCAGCGTTTTTACGTTTACCCGCGTCACATACGAATATAGCCGGTCGCGAATCTCCGGGTCGAAAACCGGGCCGAGCTGGCGGAGGAGAATTTCGAACAAATTATCGGCGAACCCGAGTCCGCGCAGGCTTGCAAACGCGAAGGCCAGCATCGGAACGATGGCCAGCAAGGTGGTATAGGTCAGCGCCGCTGCCCGGACGGTTCCGTGGTCGGCAAAGAAATGATCGAGTGCTAGGATGGGGATGCGCAGGATGGCCGGTGCGTTCGAGAGGGTTTCCTTTAAGTTTGTCCGAGTGCGCAGGCCGTGGTTGTTGGATGAGGCGAAATTTTGCTTCACTCAGCCTCCTCCTGTGGGGGAGCGGTTCGCGACAACTTCATTGAACGGATATGGCGGCGATTGAGAGGGAGATCCTCCCAGCTTCGCCTCCTTCTCGCAACTTCCCGGAATTATATGGGTTTCCCGAAGACGAAGGTACTGGGAAAAAGTCACCCAAACCAACCGACGATACGGAGGTTCTTGTGGCCATTTCTCCCGAAGAGTTGATGACGCGCCTGGGTGTCCTGACCCCCCTTTTCAGCGCCGATGAGCGGGGTATTTTCGCAGCTCTGAACGACAAGGATCGGGGCCACTTTTTCGCCATTGACCGAGAAAGCGGCAATTTCCGCTGGCGGGTGGAAAACGCTTCGGGCTGGGTCATTGCCCCGCCGCTGATCTGGCGGGACCTCTACATTGCCGGTACCAGCGCCGCCGGGATGAGCCGCAGCGAAGATGGCGGTCCCTACGCCACCGTTGACTGGCACCGAGGTGGGACCCTTTATGCCTTCGAGTCGGAAAGCGGCGAGGTTCGTTTCTGGGATGAGCGTACCGGCATTATCCGACAGACCCCCCGCGTCGATGGTGAGATCCTCATCATCGAGGGCGAAATTCGCATCGGAGGCTTCCGGGACGAAGCGCCCTGGTCCTCTTCGGCGGAGGTCGAGAGTCGCTATGCCCTGCCCTCTGGCAGGCTCATCGGCCGCCGCGCCCGGGGCGACGTCCGGCCCGAGTACTTTCCCGGCGAGCCGATGCCGGAGGCGTGGGGATAAGGTATTTCTCCTACCTTTTTTTCTTCAGGTCTTTCGCCATCTTCAGAGCGTTGTTCGGTACATTCTGGGCGCGAAACCATCGGGTGTACTCGGGCATTTGGACCAGTTTGGCCGCGCTGGCGGGTGATCTTTCCTTGCGGAGAGCGGCGGCGGTTCTGGTTTTGAGCCGGGCGAGGAAGGTTTTGTTTTCATCGATGATTTTTGTGCCCCGCGGGGGAAGAGGCCCGTGTCCCGGGACAATGTGTTTCGCGGGAAATTTTCTCTTGAGAAGGTCCAGCGCGGGGATCCAGTTCATGAAATTCCCGAGGCGGTTCACCGGGTGGGTCCGGTAGGTCAGGAGATCTCCCGAGAAGAGGACTTTTTCTTTCGGCATCCAGACAACCGTGTCGCCCTTCGTGTGGCAGTGGTCGATGTATATCATCTGAAAATGCCGTCCGCCGTAGTGGATGTCGATCTGATCTTCAAAAGTGACCATGGGGGGCGAGATGTCGAGTTTTCCGATCAGGTGATCTACGCGGGGTCCGCGCCCCGCCATCTGTTTTACCCAGATGCCGGCGTCCCATTCGCGTCTCATTTCCTGTTTGGCGAGCTCGACGCCGAATGAGACGGCTCCACGCTTGGTATAGTAGCCGTTGTCGGAAGTGTGGTCGAAATTGTGATGGGTGTTGAGGACAAGTCCCGCGTCTTTCCGGGTAAAACGGCGCATCCCCTTCAGAAAATCCTCGCGTACCCGAATATCGTTGTCGATGATGACCGGTTTGTCATCGGTAAGAACAAGGCCAAAGTCGGTTGTCCCCCCTCCCCCGATAAATACATGAATTCCATCGGTCACTTTGACAAATCCCCGCGTTTTTGCCGGGGCGGGCATGATCTTCGCGTGGCTGGCCATTTTTTCTCCTTCCGATAGTTGGATGACAATTCAAAAGAGAAAGCGCAACGATAACGTTTCAAGTGGCGCTAAATATTTTTTTCCGGTACGAGTCGGGTATGGCCGAAGCTTTTTTTGTCGAACTCCGGGATGAAAAAACTGATCTGCTCGGACGCGGCATTTCCTCTGTTTGTCACGCCATGTACCACTCCGGCCGGTGCGGCGATGGTGTCGCCGGGCCGGCAGCGCATTCGCTTTTCTCCTAAAAGAACCGCGACTTCTCCCTCGATAAAATGGATAATTTCGGTCACGTCATGGATGTGAGGGAGAACAGCGCCGCCGGGCTCAATTTTTTCCCGCAGGATCTTCCATAGACGCAACTTCAGTTCATTCGATTCTTCGGAGGAGATGAGCGTTTTTTGGAAGAGGTAGTTATGCAGAGGCGCAACAACCCACTCCATCTCTTCCTGCCGGCGTATGATAGGTTCCATCTCAGTTTCCCAAAACTTGTAAACGGTTGAGGGGGTATTCTACACATTAATTCCCTTTTGTGGACATGAAGCAGGTGATTCCTTGCCGTTCATCGGCGGGAAGCGTATTTTGGCCGGAATGTAAAGTGTCGATACGCCGAAAGGGAGTCTCGATGATTCAATACTCCACGCTGTCCAACCTGGAGTGTTCCGAGACGGGCAAGCTGTTTCCGGTGGACGAACTCAGAAATCTGAGTCCGGAAGGTGCGCCCCTGCTGGCGAGGTATAACCTGCAGGTTGCGGCGAGAACTCTCCGGCCGGATTATCTGGGAGGCCGTCGGGCGGATATGTGGCGCTATCATGAAGTTCTCCCCGCGCCGTCGGAGGCGGATGTCGTATCGCTCGGAGAGGGACTTACCCCACTTGTGGCGGCGGAGTGGCTGGGTGCGCGGCTGGGCCTTCCCCGGCTTTTCATCAAGGATGAAGGGAAGAATCCGACCGGGAGCTTCAAGGCGCGAGGTATGTCCACGGCGATTACGATGGCTCGCCACCTGGGAGTGAAAGAGGTCGCCATTCCTACAGCCGGCAACGCTGGGGGCGCCGCGGCGGTTTACGCTTCGCGGGCGAGAATGGGGGCACATGTTTTTCTTCCTGAAGATGCGCCGGGGGTCCATAAAGTGGAATGTGTCATGGCGGGCGCGAATGTGACCGAGGTCCGGGGGACGATATATCACTGCGGCGCTATCGTGGCGAAACAGGGACCGGAGAAAGGCTGGTTCGATCTCTCAACGTTCAAAGAACCTTATCGCCTGGAGGGGAAAAAGACGATGGCTTATGAACTCTTTGAGCAACTGGGAGGGGAGTTGCCCGATGTGGTGGTCTACCCGACCGGGGGCGGGACGGGCCTGGTTGCCATGTGGAAAGCGTTTGAAGAGATGGAGACGATGGCCTGGATCGGCTCAGAGCGTCCCCGGATGATTGCGGTCCAGGCTGAAGGGTGTGCGCCGTTGGTGAAAGCTTTTAAGGAGGGAAAAGAAAAAGCCGAACTCTGGGAAAATCCCGATACGAGAGTCTCCGGCCTCCGCGCTCCGAAAATGCTGGCTGATTTTCTTTGTCTGCGCGCTCTGCGTGAGAGTGGCGGGTCGGCTGTCGCGGTGTCGGACGAGGCAATATTTGAGGCCCAGCGCGAGGCCGGTAATGCCGAGGGACTCTTCATGTGTCCGGAAGGAGCGGCCTGTATCGCGGCTTTGGGGGATCTCCGGGATCGTGGAACAATCCGGTTCAAAGATCGAGTTGTTGTATTTAATACAGCCACAGGATTTAAATATTCCGATTTGGTGTCCACAAATGTCCCTGTGATGGACCCATTGCCCGAGTGAGCCAGTAGAAAGGTTGCCGGATGATTGAGATTACGCGTCGGGAAGAGTTCTGCGCTGCGCATCGGCTGCACAACCCGAAATTGTCCGGCGAACAGAACGATTCTCTATATGGAAAATGCGCAAATCCCCATTATCATGGTCATAATTACGTTGTGGAGGTTTCGCTTCGAGGGCCGGTGAACCCGGAAACCGGCATGGCCTACAACCTGGCGGATCTGAAGAATACGTTGCGAAACGAGGTTATCGAAAAACTCGACCACAAAAATCTGAGCGAAGACGCTGCCGAATTTATGAAAAATCGAATACCAACGGCGGAAAATATCGCGATATCCATATGGGAGCGGCTCGAAGAACATCTTGAAGAGGGGCTTCTCCACCGGGTACGTCTGTTCGAAAATGAACGAAATTTTGTCGATTATTATGGTGGCCGGTAATATTTCTGCCCGGTATTCCGGCTCGATCGCGTTGGAACGAATGGTTTTGCTGGTTTTTTTCTAGGGAATTGTCCGAATTTGTAGAATCTCTTCCGAAATACTCCTGCCGACCCTGGATGGAACCCGGGCCTCTTCCTGCCTTGTGAAAAGCTGTAAGTCTCTATAATTCAATTAATTCAAGCATTGAGGTATCGGGCGTTTCCCCTCATAATAAAGATGGGATGCTTATCTCAGTAAACGGGCCCTTCCCGATAAGTCCGGGGCGGGTGTTCGGTAGGCGAATTGTCCGAAGTTTTTGATAGAGGGGGAGTTGTCTCCGGTGTCCACCGTAATTGGAATTCTCGTTGGAGGGGGTCTTCTATTTTATGCCATTTTGACCAAGGGTGGTGTAAACATATTTTACGATCCCTCTTCGCTGATGATCGTATTTGGCGGAACTCTCGCGGCCGTCCTCATCAGTTTTCCTCTCCCCCGGGTCGTCGGCGTTTTTCGCGTTCTAAAAAATGTTTTCCGCAAAGAGATTTCAGATGCGAGCGCATACATTTCTGTTGTCGTTCGCCTGGCCCACAAGGCGCGGAAAGAATCGATTCTCAGTCTTCAAAACGATGTGGAAAAGGTGAAAAACCGGTTTCTGAGCATGGGCCTTCGACTCATCATTGACGGCCAACCCCCCGAATTGGTGCGGGCTGTGATGGAAACGGAGCTTGAAGGACTCTTGGCTCGCCACGAGGAGGGCGCCCATATTTTCCGAACGATGGGGCGCTTCTCTCCGGCATTTGGCTTGATCGGTACCCTGATCGGTCTGATTTCCATGTTGCGGAGCATCTCCGGAGGCGTTGAGACGGTGGGGCCCGGCATGGCCATTGCTATGGTGACGACGTTTTACGGCGCACTCGCGTCAAACCTTTTTTTCCTGCCGATTGCGGAAAAACTGGAAAGCCGTTCCGAAAAAGAGGTGTTTCAAATCCGGATCATCATCGAAGGTGTTTTGATGATTCAAGAGGGCGGGAATCCAAGGCTGATCGAACAGAAACTCAACGCCTACCTCGAGCCGGAACAGAGGATTCAACACTTTGAGCGCATGATTCGGCGCGAGCGCAAGCAGGCGCACGCAGAGGCGTAGACAGACCAATGGCGAATGGCAAAAAATCGAAGGAGGAGCCGCAGGAATGGCTTTTGACTTTCGGCGACATGATGGCTTTGCTGTTGACCTTTTTTGTTCTTTTGGTCGGAATCTCAAACCCGGACCCTGGCAAATTCGACAAAGCCATTAAATCCATTCAGGACGCCCTTGGCGCTGCGGGCATTTCCAAGGAAATGCTGAGCCTCTCAGGGAAACAGTCCGAGGCGTCTTTTGAGTCCCTGGGCCGGGAAGTGAAGGAAATCATTAATGAGGGAAATCTGCAGGATGTTGTCAAAGTCGATGTGAACGAAAAAGGCCTTGTTTTGAACATTGTGGGCGGGGCGCTGTTCGAATCCGGAGCGGCCGCGGTGCAGAAAGGGATCAAGCCCCTTCTTCTGGAAGTGGCTCTGATGGTGAAAAAGCTGCCGTATAAAATGATTGTGGAAGGCCACACTGACAATACCAAAGTGCGCGGCGGCCCTTATCCCTCTAACTGGGAACTTTCCGCCGCGCGTGCTGCCGCCGTTGTTCGCGTCATGGTTGAAGAAGGAGGCGTCGATCCAGCCCGGTTTTCCGCTGTTGGGTATGCGGAGTTTCAACCGCTATATGCCCAGACGCCGCAAAACCGGGCGAAAAACCGGCGGGTGGAAATTATCATCTCGCGAGAGGGCCAAAGCAGTTGAGCCTCGATCGCGGATGTGTCTTTTTCAGGAAGTTATTTGAGAGGATGTTGGGATGAGTGAAATTTTCGAAGACAAGATCAGAGAGAGTCTTGAGAAAAAAGGGATAGCCGATCGAAATCTTGCACGTGTTCCTGTCTCATTTCCGGTCCAGTTTATGCCCATTTCCGAGGAAGAATTCATGTCGCTTCGTGAGATGTATGTTTCCGTTCCCACGCGGGAACGTTCGGAAAGGAGTGGGGATGTGTCCCGGTCCCAGTCGAACGCTCTCGGCGCAACGACGACGGCTCTTTTTGAGCGGATGGATCGAATCGAGGAAAAGCTGGACATGCTTCTCATTGCCGCGGGAATGGAAGGTGAAAAAACCAAGACCCCGGTCATGGAGATCGCGCAAGCCAATGATCTGTCGGGATCGGGAGTGCGGCTGATCTCGCAGATGGCGTTGAGCAAAGGGTGGTATCTGAAGCTATCGTTTAATCTGCCCGGGGCGGAGCCGTATCATGTCGTGACGTTGAGCCGGGTTATCAGGAGCGGGGCCCAAAACAAAGATGGATATTTTCAATCTGCCTGTCAGTTCGACGCGATTTGCGAAGAAGACCAGGATCGTGTCATTGCATATGTATTCAGGCGGCAGCGCGAATTGGCCCATAATCGCGGGATAGAAATTTAACTGGAATCCGAAAAATGGCCGAAGAAAATTTTGAAACCATTGGTCAGGATAGCGGGCAGAATCGCGCTTCGGCCAGGACAAAAGAACGATTCCAGATAGAATATCAGTCTGTTACGGAAAAAGAGGTCAGCCTTCTTCGGGACACTTACGCCACGATGCGATCGTCGGAGAGAGAGGATGGCTTCTCGGGAACGGAGGAAAACGGCGAACAGCTCCTCTCCATGGGCGCATCACAGGCTCAGCTGATGATGTATCAACAGATCATGCGCGCCATCGACCGGTTGAATGAAAAAGTCGATGGAATTCTGAATTCCATGAGCGGAGGCAGGGAAGAAGAGAGCGGAATGCGCAAGGCGATGTGCGTTGATCTTTCGGCCACCGGATTACGGATGATTTCCGGTCATCACCTTTCCAATGGAAGTTTTGTGAAGGTGACAATCACGCTTCCGCCGCTCCATCCGGCGGTAGTGACCGCAATCGGAAAAATCGTGAAAATTAACGAAGTGCAGCTCACGTCGGGAAAGAAGGCGTTCGAAACCGCGATGGCGTTTGAGGCCATCAACGAATTTGATTGTGAAGAGATTGTGTCATACAGCTTCAAGCGCCAGCGCGAAGAAGCGGCGAAATCTTTTGAGGCCGGCGATTCGTAATTAAACCTCTCAACCTCCTGTTTTTCTCCCTGTAAATTCCTGTTGCTTCCCTAATGGATGCTGGATATATTTCGCTTCGAATTAATGGGTTTTGTCTGCTCCGGAAGTTCATTTTCAGGTTTTTTGCGCGTTCCCGGGCAGGGGGCCGTGCGCGGGAGAATAGATAGGACCACACCAACGACTGCGGGGGGAATTGCGCCTGTTCTACCTGCAAGGTTGTCGTTATTTCCGGCGGGGAACTCCTGTCGGAACAGGAGGAAGATGAGCGGGACACCTTGGACGCCTACGGGTGGGATCCGGATGAATTCCGCCTGTCCTGTCAGTGTGTCATCGAGGGCGAAGGCGAGATCGTCATCCAGTTTCCGGAAGAAGAAGATTAATCGCGATTGTTTTCCCTCCAGGCGCCCTGTACCCGCTCAAAGGGCAACGACCCTTCACGCACGAGTTCCGGCGAAGCGCCCCGCACGTCCACGACGGTGGAAGGAGCACCGCTTTTCCGCGATCCGCCATCCAGAATGAGCGCAATTTCCTCCCCGAACGCATCCGCCACCGCCGCTGCGTCTTGAAGAGGCGGTTCCCCCGGCCGGTTGGCGCTCGTCGCGGCGAAGGGCCCGGCCGCCCGGGCAACGGCCCGGCAGAGCGCCTGTGCCGGAAGCCGCACCGCGACTCCTCCCCCCTCGCACAAAAACGGGGAAAGCCCCGCCCGCGCCGGAAGGATCAGTGTCAGCGGGCCTGGCCAGAGCGCGTCGATGAGGGTTTGCGCTTTTCGGGAAATCTGATCGGAGAGGAGGGCGAGCTGATCGGCGCCGCCGACGAGGACCGGCGCGCCCTTTTCCGCTCCCCGGCCTTTTGCCGCGTAAAGGGCCTCGACCGCGGCGGAGTCTTCCGCACGCGCGCACAGACCGTAGATCGTGTCGGTGGGCAGCGCCACCGTCTCCCCGCGCAGGAGAACCTCTGCCGCCCGGCGGACGGCCGTCTCGTCCGGCGCATCCGGGCGCACGGGGATGATCTCCGCCACGGCGGCTACTTCCGGGAAGGGGTTTTGCGGCCGGAACGCTCTTTCTGGAGTTCCTTGTCGGCGGCGAGCACTTTCTTCCGCTGGTCCTCGGCAAACCTGCGGTAGCGCTTGGCCAGCGCCGCGTCCGATAGCGCCAGGATTCGCGCCGCGAAAAGCCCCGCGTTCCGGGCGCCGGGCCCCCCGACCCCCATCGTCGCCACCGGAATGCCGGGGGGCATCTGAACCGTCGAGAGCAGCGCGTCCAGTCCGCCGAGCGAGGAGCTGTCCATCGGCACCCCGATCACGGGCAGGTCCGTCGCCGAGCCCACCACGCCTGCCAGGTGCGCCGCCATTCCCGCCCCCGCGATGAGGACGCGAATCCCCCGGCCGGGCGCTCCGGCGACGTATTCGTGCACCTCGTCCGGCGTCCGGTGCGCCGAGAGTATCCGCATCTCGCAGGCCACGCCCAGATCCTCGAGCGCCTTCGCGGCGTTTTCCATTGCGGCCTTGTCCGAGGCGCTTCCCATCAGAATGCCGACTTGAGGTTTTTTCATGTATCCATGTTTCCTTATCGCTAGATAAAGGCGGTGAGCTCGATTTCCAGCTTCGCGCCGGCGATGATCCCGCCGGCCTGGAAGGTCGTCCGCGCGGGCGGGTCATCCACCCCGAAGTATTCCTCGAAGACGGCGTTCATCTCCTGCAGATCGGCCAGATCCGCCATGAAAATCGTGACCTTGACCGCGTTGGCGAGCGAGGTGCCCGCCTCCTCGCAGACGGCTTTCAGGTTTTCGATGATCCGGCGCGTCTGCTTGCCGACCCCGCCCGGGACAATCTCGCCCGTCGCCGGGTCGATCGGGAGCTGCCCCGAGCAGTAGAGCCAATCGCCCGCCCGGATGGCCTGCGAGAGGGGGACCTTGCCGGATGCCGCCCTGTCGGTATGGATGACCGTTTTCTGCATGAACCGGACCTCCTGAATTTGATGCCGGAAACTGGAGAGAAAGACGGTCCCTGATAACCCGGCCCAGCAACCTGCGTCAAGGCGGGGGATTGCCCGTACCCGCGAAACAATAGGGAGAAGGTGGTAACATACGGACTGGACGAACGGTTTTTCCGCGGGTTTCCCGAGCAGGAGTGCTGACATGGAGATGGAGCTTTTCGGTCCTCCGGAAGATAGAGAGCCCCGGGTGTTTGCCCCTTCCCCGGCGAAGAAAGACGCACCCCTCGCCGATCGGATGCGCCCCCAGGCCCTCGACGAGGTTTTGGGGCAGGACCACCTGATTGGCCCCGGCAAGGTCTTCCGCCGGGCGGTCGAGCGTGACGAGGTGCGCTCGGTCATCTTCTGGGGTCCGCCCGGAACCGGAAAAACCACCCTCGCCCGCATCGTCGCCGCCCGGACGGGCGCGCATTTCATCACCCTGAGCGCCGTCCTCCACGGGGTGAAGGAACTTCGCGCCAGCGTGGAGGAAGCCCGGAAGATGCGGCGGCGCGGGCAGAAAACCATCCTCTTCGTCGATGAGATCCATCGCTTCAACAAGGCCCAGCAGGACGGTCTCCTCCCTCACGTCGAGGACGGCACGCTCATCCTCATCGGCGCGACGACCGAAAATCCCTCCTTCGAGATCATCGCTCCCCTGCTCTCGCGCTCCCGCGTATTCGTGCTGGAGGCGCTGGGGGAAGAAGCCATCCTGAAGCTGCTCCAGCGGGCGCTTGAGGACGCGGAGCGCGGCCTCGGGCGTATTGGCCTTCGGGTGGAAGACGACGCCCTCCGGCGGATCGCCGCCCTGACGAGCGGGGACGCTCGTTCGGCCCTCAACATCCTCGAGCTCGCGGCCTCCATCGCGCAGGATAAATCCGCCCTCGGCGGGGGTGAGGACCGGCCTCCCGTCATCGGGGAGGCCGAGGTGGCCGAGGCCGCCCAGCGGCGCACACTGCTCTACGACAAGGCGGGGGAGGAGCACTACAATCTCATCAGCGCCCTGCACAAGACGCTCCGGAGCTCGGATGCCGACGGCGCGCTGTACTGGATGGGCCGCATGCTCGAAGCGGGAGAAGACCCGATGTACATCCTCCGGCGGCTCGTCCGCTTCGCTTCTGAAGATGTCGGCCTGGCCGACCCCCAGGCGCTTCAGGTGGCCATGTCGGCCCAGCAGGCGTTTCACTTCATTGGCCTGCCGGAGGGGAAGCTCGCCATCGCCGAGCTGGTGGTCTATCTCGCGGCCGCTCCCAAGAGCGACGCGGTTTACCGCGCCTACCAGAGAGTCGAGCGGGCCATCGAGGAAAAACCTGCCGAATCCGTCCCGAAGCACCTGCGCAACGCCCCCACACGGCTCATGAAGGACCTCGACTACGGCAAGGGCTATCAGCACGCACACCAGTTCGACGACGCCGTG
Source organism: uncultured Nitrospinota bacterium (assembly GCA_947258645.1). Taxonomy (GTDB): domain Bacteria; phylum UBA8248; class UBA8248; order UBA8248; family UBA8248; genus CAMYJL01. The sequence goes on along the minus strand of CAMYJL010000025.1, from coordinate 14,569 downwards.
GTCGAGATGGAGGGGCTGCCCGACGGGCTGCGCGGGACGCGCTTTTATCGCCCGTCGGATCGCGGCTTTGAGGCCGAAATCGGCAGGCGCATGAGCCGCCGCGGGGAGATACTCGCCGACCGGATGGGCCGTACACTCGGCGTCCCCGACGAGGCGCCCTCACAGGATCGGCGGCCCTCGGACCCCGCCATGCCGGGCCGGAGGGCGCGAAAGAAAAAATAGCTCCCGGGCGCACCATCGCCGGAATTGTTATGGCCCGGCTTGAAGTCAATCGATGAGGGTGAGGTTGGTTGAGACCTATCTGAATTTTTTTCTTGGCCTCTCCGAGGGGATTGAAGCGACAGGCTCTGAGATGTCGGCCATTTTTCATCAAGGAGTCATCTGGTTCTGCGCCGTCTGGTTCGCCGTCTATTGCACCTTGAGTGTGTGGATCAAGTCCCGATTCCTCTCCCTGGGACACGTATTTCTGGCGAACGTTGTGTTCAGCCTTCTTCTGGTCAATCCCTGGACCTTGGGAATCGTGGCCTTTCTGGCGACGCTGGTTTTTCCCCCGCCGCTATTTCTGTTTTTCTGGTGGTTTTATTTCTGGGTTCTGCCGGTGCTGTTCGATGTGCTGGTATTCCGTATACTTCCCTTTTGGAGCCCGCTCAGGCGCTTATACCGGGAATGGCCGAGCCCCCCCCAGGATTTCATCTTGAGTGTTCTGGCAAATGTTGTCGCTCATATTCCCGCGTTCGTGGCGTTCATCTTCGGAATCTCCGATGCGCTGATCATCCCGAAATAAAACCCGCCCCGGACGATGTTCCGGCTTTTATTTTTCATTCCGCCGGAAGGGCGTTTCGAGGATTCCTTTCAGCGTATGCCATTTGGAGTCGGTGAGGTTTTCGAGCCCGTACCGGATGGCGCGATAGTCTTCCCGCTTGCGGTAGCTTCTGAACATCCGGTCCCACCAGGAAAAAACGCTCGAATAGTTCGAGTCGGTCTCGGGCTGAAGGTCGGAGTGGTGGATGCGGTGCATGTTGGGGGAGACGATCACCCAGCGGAGCGCCGCGTCCGCGCGATCCGAAAGATCGACGTTGCTGTGGTGGAGGAGGATGACGGGGAGCAGGACGCTTTCATAGAGCGCGAGCTCCCAGAGCGTCACCCCGAGCAGGGGGACGACGATAAAGCGCGCCAGAAACGAGAGGGCGATCTCCCCCGGGTGAAAGCGGACCGCCGAGGTCACGTCCATGCGCGGGTCGGAGTGGTGAACCTGATGGAATCGCCAGAAGAAGGGAACGATGTGGTTCATCCGGTGCCAGAGGTACATCCAGGCGTCGAATATCAGGATGGCCAGGGGGATTTCCAGCCAGGTCGGCAGCCCGAGCCAGATCAGCAGCCCGAACCCCGCCCCCTGGGCCTTTGTGACGAGCAAAACCATCGTTCCGGCGAACAGGCCTCCCAGCACCAGTGCGTTGAAGGCTCCGACCGCCAGATTCTTCCAGGCGTGGGGCAGGCGTTTTCCGGACTGGTTGAATTCACTGAAAAAAGGGATCCACCCTTCGAGGAACCAAAGAAGGGTCAAAACGATCAGGGCGGTGAAGGTTTTATTCGGTAGAGCATCCATGCGAGCGCCTCTGAAATTCTCTGAGGAGGGAGGCGGCGGCGCGCAAACAGCCATTCAATCGTATCACAGCCGCCGGTATGGACAATCGGCCGGAGATGGAAACGCCGCTGAAATACAGATTTTTCGCGGTGGTGTTTAACGGCCCGTTTCATTTTTCGGCAGGAATTTCTTCTCCAGCGCCTGCACCCGATCATACCCCGCAAGGCGGAAGCGCTCGTCGAAACTGACGAGGCGATTTTCCACCGTATCGACCGCGCCGCGTTCACGCAGGGTCTCGAATACTTCCCGCATGGCGAAGGTGCCCGCGCGCTGCCCTTCGCCGGGAAAGATGACGATTTTGTATCCGAATTCTTCCAGTTTCTTCACAGGAATCCGGACCGACCGGCCAGCCATGTTCATCAGACAGGGGGCGTCTATCTCCCGAGGCACGAGAGCGATCTCCTCTTCTCCCTGCGGGGCTTCGAGGAAGATCACATCCGCCCCGGCGTCCTTGTAAAGGCGGCACCGGCGAAGCGCTTCTTCCATTCCGGCGGACTGGCGCGCGTCTGTGCGTGCAATGATGACGAGGTCCGATTCGCCGCGGGCCTCGCGTGCGGCCTGAATTTTCAGGCACATCTCTTCGGCGGAGACGATCTGCTTACCCTCCAGGTGGCCGCATTTTTTCGGCGTTTCCTGATCCTCGAGCTGAATCGCCGCCGCTCCCGATCGGATAAACTCACGCACCGTCCGCGTTACGTTCACCGCGTTTCCGTATCCGGTATCCGCGTCCGCCATGAGGGGAACGTCTACGGCGTTTGTGATCCGCCGGCAGGCGTCGGCCATCTCGGTCAGCGTGAGAAGTCCTACGTCCGGTGTGCCGAAGGTGCCCAGCGACACCCCCGCCCCCGTCATGTAGAGCACGTCGAAACCCGCTTCCGCGGCGACCTGTGCCGACAGGCCGTCGTACACCCCCGGCGCCACGATGATGCCCGGTTCCGTCAGCCGTTCCCGGAGCCGTGTGGATGGAGTCGTCATTTTTCCTCTCTCCCGGGAAAAATCGTCTTATTTCTTCTCAGTATAGACGTTTTCAGGCCGGGTTTCAGGTTTGCCCGGGCCGGGATGCGTGCATCTCACCTTGAACGATGAAAAAACAGGCTGGCCCCGGAATCAAAGGTTCTGATTCCGGGGCCAGCCTTGGGTGGGGAGGAGGTCTTTTTGCTGCTCTTGGAGCTTCCCGCTAGAGAGTCTTGTTTTGCCCATATGGAAGAAAGGGTTTTTCTTCCTGGTTCAGGATGTGTGTTTTCTCGTCCGGCTCAAAATTGTAGGTGGTCAGATCCTGGAGCGTTTCGGATTCATCCTCGAAGGCATAGATATCGGAGAATTTCCAGGGCGAGTTGTCTTGGCCGGATGGATCCGTCTCCGCCGGCCGGGGATTCGAAATTTCGAGGTTCTGAATTTCTCCCGGCTCGAAAAAATGAACGACTTTGCAGGACTTGCACCGGATCATCTGGAACCCCGACGATTTTCCCCAGTGTTCGAATGGGCCCTCGCAGGGTTCGCAGGAGTGGTCTTTTTTTTCTTCCAGGATGTGGCTCGATAAGGACATCTTCAAAACCCTCTCATAAAAGACGAAATGCGGTGTCGATTCGGGATTTACGCGGCGCTGACCTGCTCGGTTTCCTTTTTTGTCCCAAAGTGGGGGAGCGCCTGGTCGAGCAATTCCAGCTTGTCGGCGCAGACGGGGCGAACTCCCGTGGCCTTGTGCTGGCCGAAAACCTTGCCTTCCTCTATCCGGCCTTCAAAGGTATAGATGTCCTGCATGGCGACGGTGTCTCCCTCCATGCCGGAAACTTCGGCGATTCGGGTGACCTTCCGCGAGCCGTCCGGCAGCCTTTCGAGCTGAACGATGATGTCGACCGCCGATGCAATCTGCTGGCGGGTGACCTGCTCGGGCAGTTCCATGCCCGCCATCAGGATCATCGAAGACAGGCGGCTGACGGCATCGCGCGGAGAGTTGGCGTGGAGCGTGGTGAGAGAGCCGTCGTGTCCGGTATTCATGGCTTGCAGCATGTCGAAGGCCTCGCCGCCGCGGCACTCACCCACGACGATTCGATCCGGCCTCATCCGGAGGGCGTTTTTGAGGAGATCCCGAATGACAACCTCGCCTTTTCCTTCGACGTTCGCCATGCGGGTTTCCATCCGGGCGACGTGTGCCTGCTGAAGCTGAAGCTCGGCCGAATCCTCGATGGTGATGATTCGATCGTTGCCGGGGATGAAGGAGGAGAGCATGTTGAGAAAGGTGGTTTTGCCCGATCCCGTTCCTCCCGAAACGATGATGTTCAAGGCGCCCTGCACCGCAGCCTGAAGGAACGTGACCATGTCCTTGTTCATCGCTCCCATTTCAATCAGGCGTTCCGGGCCCAGGGGTTTTTTGGAGAAACGCCGGATCGTCAGCATCGAACCGTCCAGGGCCAGAGGGGGGATGATGGCGTTGACCCGGCTTCCGTCCTGAAGGCGGGCGTCCACCATCGGCGTGCTTTCATCCACACGCCGGCCCATTCGGGAAACGATTCGATCGATGATCCTCCGGAGGTGTTTCTCGTCCCGGAATTTGACGTCGGTCAAATAAAGGTTCCCGTTCTTTTCCACGTAGGCCCGATCGTGTCCGATGATCATGATTTCGCTGATCTCGTCGTCGACGAGAAAGGGCTCCAGCGGTCCGAGGCCGATGAGTTCGTGGAGAAGCTCCTCCACCATCTGGTTGGGAGACTCGGAAAATTCGATCGGAAGATTTTCCTGAACGAAATCATCCAGCGTCAGCCGGAGGCGGCTGCTCAGCTCTTCTTCGCTGAGACCCTTGAGCGTGTCAAAATCCAGCTGGTTGAGTATTTCGTTATGGATTTCTTCTTTCGCGTTTTCCCAGCGTTGTCCCTTGCGGCGACGAGTCACGGAACCAACGGCCAAATCGGAACTTTTGTCCGCGTAAGACAACACGTTGTTTTGAATCTGATTTTCGGCGCTCATCCGGGGCGAGACCGGATTTTTGCTTCTCCGGGAGAGGAAACTGTTATTTTCCTCAAGGTAATGGCGGGGATTTTCCACGGCTTCATCTGACGGCGTCTTGGATTGCCTTGCCTCGGCCTTGGGGGATTCCATGGCCTTGGGGGATTCCCGATGGAACTGGAATAAAGAATTCTCGGGCGTTTCTTCGGGCGATTCTTCGAGGCCGGTTCGGGATTGTCCCGTCTCCTCCTCGGTTTTTTCGGCAGTTGCCTCCACCTCGCCCAGACGGGAAACAAAATTGGTGTCTTCTTCCTCGGCCGGTATTTTTTTGAGCAACTCCAAAGATTCCGTGGTCGTCATTATGAAAGTTCCTCGCTGGTTTTAGAGAGAGTAAGGCAGGTGCTTGCTGGGCTCGCCGAATCCGGTTCATCGCCGGCGTTGTGTCCGGCGGCCAGGTCGGCTTTGGGCGGACGGCTGATAAAGGCGCCGTACTCCCTCTCCAGAAACTCTTTGAAGTACCCCGAAAACGGATTTTTTGTCGTTTTAGAAGCTGTTGACATTAATTTTGACCTCCCCAGGCCATAAACGCGGCGGTAAAGCTCCAAAAATTATCCTGATTCTTACGTTTTTGACTTGCGTACTGTTAAAGCAACATACGTACCAATTCGTTACATATTTATAAACTATTGATATACATATATTTATGTTGTTTTTTGCCGAAAAATGTAAAGGCGCATCAGTGTAAAAAAAATATACACGTGTAAAGTTAGAGGGAATGGGACTTTACACTTTGCCTGACGAAATTCGCGCGATTGATCGCCTTTTTCCAGCAAGAAGTGCCCGTGTTTTCGTTTTATTTATGCTTTTTTTTTGGACCACTTGAATGGATCAATGAAGCGACAACCGCAGGGTTTTGCCGCTGGTTGCCGAGCTCCGGGCGGTGAATTTCTAGCTGAAAATCTCGATTTCGGGTTCTAACTCACCGGATTGGACTGCCTTGATGCGGAGAAGATCGTCCATGACGGTGCGCTTTTGGCTGGGGTTTCGCAGCAGATAAGCCGGGTGGTAGGTGGCGAGGGTGGGGATGCCCCGGTAGCGCCCGAACTTGCCGCGGAGCTTTCCGATGGGCGTCTGGGTTTGAAGGAGCCACTGCGCGGCGAACTTTCCCAGGGCGACAATGAGCCGGGGCTGAATGATCTCAAGCTGCTTGTAGAGATAGGGCTCGCAGCATGCGATCTCGTCGGGTTCGGGATTCCGGTTTCCCGGCGGGCGGCACTTGAGGATGTTGCAAATGTAAACGTCGCTCCGGGGAATTTCGATGACGTTTTCAATCATCCGGGTGAGCATTTGACCTGCCCGGCCGACGAAGGGAATTCCCTGCTCGTCCTCATTTTTTCCCGGAGCTTCACCGACAAAAACGAGATCGGCATCGGCGTTTCCGACCCCGAACACGATATGGGTTCGCCCGGAACCAAGCTTACATCTTTGGCATCCGTCCACGGCAGCTGCCATAGCGTCGAGCGTCATCTCCGCCTCCGCGTCAAAAGGCAGGTCCGGGGTGTCCGAATTTTGCATGCTTGCCATGGCGTTGCGGGGCGGTCGGGCGGGTTCTTCATTGAACAGGGAGAGAGCCGGGGCCGATGGTATATTGTCTCGCGGGGCGGGCGGGTTTTTTTGTTCGGGTGTGGATTTTGTTGCAGAAGATGCGGCAGTCGATGGTGGCCCCGGCTCGGCAATGGTTTTGCCGAACTCTCCCTGATCATTGATTTCGGTGTATTGGGTTTTCTGGGTTTCATGTCCTGCGGATCCGGCGTCAAGGGCGATGTAGTGCAGGCCCGCTGAACGGAGGTCTTTCAAATGGCCCAAAAGGGCTTTTTGGGCTTTTTCCGTGTTCGGCATGATAACCCGGAAGGGCGTGAGGTGATCCAGGATTTGAACGTTATTCGCTTACCGGTTCTTTTCCCACATTTTCGCGACGCGGTCCAGGATGAATTCGGCCAGAGCGTGTTTTTCCAGAAGGGGAAACGCCTCCTCGGCCCCTGAAGCGTCAAATAGGTGCGCACGGCTTGTTTCCGATCCCATGGCGTCATCTTCCCCCGAAACGGCGTTTGCGACGATGAGGTCAAGCTGCTTTCGGCGGAGCTTGTCCAGGGCATTCTCTTTCAGGTTGTCCGTTTCGGCGGCGAAACCGACAAGGACGCGGTTTCCTTTTTTATGCCCCATCTCGGCGATAATGTCGGGTGTGCGCTCCAGCTCGATTGAGGCCGATCCGCTTTCTTTTTTTTGTTTTCCGCTGATCGGGTTTGCCGGCCGAAAATCGGCGACCGCCGCGGCCATGATGGCCGCGTCCATATTTTTCCAGGCGTTCAGTGCGGCGGTTCGCATTTCGTCGGTCGATTCCACGCGGATGGTTCTCACGCCCGGCGGGTCCGGAAGGGATACGGGACCGCTGACGAGTGTGACCTCCGCCCCCCGCAAGCAAGCGACCGAAGCGAGAGCAAACCCCATTATTCCGCTGGAGCGGTTCGAAAGAAAACGTACGGCGTCCCATTTTTCGCGCGTCGGTCCCGCTGAAACGAGGAGGCGGAGTCCGGCCAGATCGGGCTCCGGCAGGAGGAGACGCCGGACTTCCGTGAGTATCTCGGAGGGTTCGGGCATCCGGCCGCGGCCCTGCCCCTCTTCAGCACGCGCCATCCGGCCCGCGCCGGGTTCCATGACCAGATGGCCGTGCGAGCGGAGCAGGTGGACGTTTTCGCGAACGGCGGGGTTCGCCCACATGCGGGGGTTCATGGCAGGCGCAACGATTACAGGGGCTTTCGCGGACAGGAGGAGCGTTGACACGAAATCATCGCCCATACCCCGGGCGAATTTGGCGATGATGTTGGCCGTAGCGGGGGCAAGAACGATCAGGTCCGACCGGTCGGTCAGGGAGATATGCGGCATGTCCCCCGGATGCCGTCCCCCTTCTATGGGAAACATGGCTTCAATAGGCATGTGACCGGTGAGAATCTGAAACGGGAGCGCCTGAACAAAGGCGCGGGCGTTCTGCGTGAGGATGGGCTGAACCTGCGCGCCATCCAACGTCAACAGACGCGCGAGCTCGATGGATTTATACGAAGCGATGCCACCCGTGACGGCGAGGACGATGAATTTTCCTTCCAACGGAGCGGTGTTGTTTTCTTCGGTCATGGGGAAGCCTCCCCGCTGCTTTTCCGGTTTTCATTGATGATGGCGACGAGTTCCTGGAAGGCGTCTTCCAATACGTCGTTGACGACGACGTGATCGTAAAGACCTTTGTGGGATATTTCTTCCTCGGCGACGGAGAGGCGCTTGAGAATCCGCTCTTCCGATTCCGACCGGCGGCTCATGAGACGCTCGCGGAGAATTTCGATTGAGGGAGGCATGATAAAGATCAGTTTGGTGTCCGGTCTTCTTCGTTTCACCTGAAGCGCACCCTGGACGTCGAGATCCATAATGACGTCCTCGCTCAAAGCCAGATGCTGATCAACCCCTTCGCAGGGGGTGCCGTAGTATTCGTTATGAACCTCCGCCCATTCGAGAAACTGGTTGTTTTTTATTTTGTTTTGAAAAGATTGGCGGTCCATGAAGAAATAATGAACCCCCTCCTTTTCGTAGTCACGGGGTTTTCGCGTGGTCGCGCTGACGGAATGCCAGATATTCGGCATCTCATGGACAGTACGGTCAATGAGGGTAGATTTGCCGGTACCGGACGGGGCGGACAGGACGTAAAGTTGGCCGCGTCGTCCCATCATTCCACGTTTTGTACCTGTTCACGGATTTTTTCGAGGGTGCTCTTGAGGTCGACCGCTTTTTGGGTGAGCGTTAAATCGACGGATTTTGACGCGATGGTGTTCGCTTCCCGGTTCATCTCTTGGACAAGAAAATCGAGCTTACGCCCCAGTGGTCCCGCATTTTCCAGCAACTCGCGAAACTGGGAGATATGGCTGTCGAGCCGGCTCAACTCTTCGCTGATATCGCCCCGCTCCGATGCGTAGATCAACTCTTGTTCCAACCGCCCTTCATCGATGTCGATGTCTTCCGCCAGTTTTAAAATGCGCTCGCGGTAGCGCTCCGACAGGGCGGCCTGGGCCTGGGGGAGGCGATCCCGAACCTCATCGCAAAGCCGCTTCACCTCTTTCAGGTGGCCGAGAATGTCCTGTTCGAGCGCGGTGCCTTCGCGCGCGCGCATCTGGGCCAGGGTGTCCAGCGCGGCGTTCAGGGCGTTCATCAACGGCTCGCGTAATTCGTCGGGCGACAGAGAAGGATCGCCGCTTTTGAGGGAGTCCCGAAAATTTGCGAGAAGCGCGAGGTCCACCTCTCCCGGGATACCGAGCTCATCCCGAAGGCTGTTCAAGGAGGAGACGAAATTCCTCGCCGATTCGGGATCGATGCCAGCGGCGCCATTGGACGTATCGCCGTAGTGGATAAAAATATCGAACCGGCCCCGCGCGAAATGTTTTTTTATGGTTTTTCTGATCTCGGATTCGAGGGGCAACGTCCAGCGGGGGCCGCGAACGGACGTCTCCAGGTAGCGGTGATTCACGGAGCGGGCCTCCAAAGTAAGGGGGATTCCGCCGAGGGAATCATCGCCCGATCCGTATCCTGTCATGCTGTTTGTCACAATAATCCTCTCCGGCCGCTTTCAAGAGCCTATCAGGAGCATTTACAATAAGTTTCCGAAAACCCCCTGTCAATTCCAGAGGGGGGCGGAGCCGGGTTCGGCCCGGCACTTTTTCTGCCGGCACGAGGGGCCGGATTTCACTGGATATATGGACGAAATGGACCTATTCGTACTCAAAGCCATCGCCCACGAGCTGGACACCGCCCTGAAGGGCGGGCGGATTCAGCGGATATCCCAGCCGGATCGGAACACCATTTATCTGGTTTGCGAGGGCCGGGGCCGGAAAGTCCACCGCTTGGTCGTGAGCGCCGATGCGGTTTTTCCCCGCCTGCACCTCACGGAGGACAACCGGCCCGGCCCGGCCGAGCCTCCGGATTTCTGCCGGTCTCTGCGGAAACATTTGTCCGGGGCCAAGATTACCCGCGTTGCGATGGGTGAGTGGGAGCGGATTGTTCAGATCACCCTGGAGCGCCGGGTTTCAGGAAAACCGCCTTCCGTCTTCGCACTCATGGCCGAAATCATGGGCAGATGGAGCAATATTGTTTTGGTGGAAGGGCGAACGGGGCGCATCATCGATTGCATCAAGCCCGTGGCGGAAGAGCAGAGCCGGAAGCGGCCCCTGGTTCGAAATCATGCCTATCAGCTTCCGCCTGAGCAAAAGAAATCGCCCGCCGATTCCGTGGACGAGGAGCGTTTTTGCCAGATGGCTTTGGAGGGGTTGTCGGAAAAATCCGAATCCGGGCGGGTTTCGGGCTGGCTCGTGAACTCGTTCCGGGGAATCAGCCCCCTGGTGGCCTCGGAGATCGCGGAACGGGGCCTCGCTGGCGGTCAGGGTGCGGATGAGCGCGGGAATTTGTGGAAAGCCTATTCCGAAGTCATCCTTGCTATGAGAGAAAACCGGTATCGGCCCGTGATAAAGCTCGATGAGAAGGGTGCGCCATCACGCTTGAGCGCACTGGAGTTCCGCACCGCGTCTCCGGATGAAATTCGCTTTTTTGATTCCATGAATCAGGCCGCCGATTATTTTTATGGCGGAAACGTCGAGCGTGAGGCGATGGCCTCGGCGCGCGAGGCGCTCGGCCGGGAGATCGGACGCTACTCGATGAAGGCGGAGAAAACCATGAAAGCCGTCGAGCAGGATTTGCGGTCGAGCGAGAGTGCGGAAGAGGAACGCTTCAAGGGAGAAGTGCTCCTGGAGGAACTGGCGCGCGTTCCCGAAAAATCATCTTCCTTTCTGACGGAACGGGAGGGAAGAACGGTTGAAATCGCGCTCGACCCCCGGTATTCGCCGTCGGACAACGCGCAGCGCTATTTCCGCCGGTACAAAAAACTGAAGCGCCAGGCGGCTTTCGCGCTGGAGAGAAAGAAGGAAGTGGAAAGGGAGAAATTGTTCCTGGACGGGCTTTCCTTCGACCTGGAAGAGGCCGAAATCGAGGAAGATCTCGAGGCTGTCCGCATGGCCCTGACGCAGGGTGGTTACGAAAAAAAAAGAGGCGGCCCCGACCAGAAAAAGAAACCCCGCCGCAAGGGAAGAAAAAAGGACGTCGAACGACAGCAGCGTCCCTATCGCTGTTTCACCTCTTCGGAAGGGTGGGGGATTTACGTGGGCAAAAGCGCTCTCGGGAACGATTTTCTCGTCCGGCAGATCGGGCGCGATGGCGATTTGTGGTTTCATGCCCAGGGATTGCCGGGCAGCCACGTCATCCTTCGCATGCCGCCCGGCGGATCTTCCGGAGAGCCGCCGGATGCGGCGATCCGGCAAGCAGCCGTATTGGCGGCGTATTTCAGCCGGGGCCGGACCAACCTGAAGATGAACGTGGATTACCTTCCGTTCCAGAGAATCAGGCGCCCCCGGAGAGGGCATCCCGGTCAGGTTATCTTTACGGGCCAAAAGAGCGTTGTCGTATCGCCTGACGAAGCCGAGTCGCTGCTCGAGTCGCTTGAAGAGGAGGGTTGATCCTAGAGAAACTCCGCCAGGATTCGGTTGGCGAGCAGGGTTCCACGGTGGGTGAGGCGGATGTTGCCGTTGCTTCTTTCCAGGAGCCCTTTTTTTTCGAGGTTGAAAAACAGCTCTCCGTATTTCTCTTCCGGGTCCGTCCCGCAACGCTCTGACACTTCCCGAAGAGAAACGCCTTCGCGCAGCCGAAGCCCGAGCATGAGCGATTCCCCCAAGGCTTTCCTTTTGTTTGTGATGTTTTCCTCTCCTGCCGCCGGGTCTTTGGCTTCTTTCGCATAAACATCCGGGCGGGCATGGTTCCAGAAGCGGCGGTCGCCGATCAGCGAATGCGCCCCCGCGCCGATCCCGAGGTACTCTCCCCGCTTCCAGTAGTTCAGGTTGTGGCGGCAGCAATAGCCCGGCCGGGCGAAGTTGCTGATCTCGTAGCGCTCGTAACCGGCTTCCGACAAAAGACGATCGCGCATTTCCCACATGGCGAGGGCGGTTTCTTCATTCGGGAGCCCGGCGAGTTCTCCCCGGCTGTGAAGCGCGCCGAAATGGGTTCCGGGTTCAATGGTCAGCTCGTAGGCGGATAGGTGTTCAGGAGCGAGCACCAATGCGGATTCAATGTCGGTTTTTGCCTGTTCCGGGCTCTGGAACGGAATTCCGAACATCAAATCGAGGGAGACGTTCGAAAAGCCGGCTTGGCGCGCCGAGCGGAACGCCGCCCTGGCGTCATCGCCCGTATGGATCCGATCAAGCCTGCGCAGGGTTTCGTCGTCGAACGATTGCACGCCGATGCTGAGGCGGTTGAAGCCGGCTTCCCGCAGGGCGGCGAATCGCTCGACATCCGAGGCGCCGGGATTGGCCTCAAGGGTGATCTCGGTCGATGCGGACGGCGTGAAGCTCCGCCGGATGGTGTCCAGGATTCGGGCGGTTTCCTCCACGGGAAAGAGCGAAGGCGTGCCGCCTCCGAAAAATACGGATTCAACGGGCCTTCCGGACAGGGACAGATTTGCGCAGCGACCCGCGATTTCTTGAATGACGACATCGGTATAGGAAGCGGCCCAGTCCTGGCCGGCATGGTCTTTTTCCAGGAGCGTGTCGAGCGCGTAGGAGTTGAAGTCGCAGTAGCCGCATTTATGGAGACAGAAGGGGATATGGACATAAATGGCAATCGATCGTGGCGCTCTATGTTTTTCGCCCTTGTTCATTCCTCGTAAACCTTTGAATTTAAATTATTTGAATTTTTCGGAAAAATACGATATTTCGCGTGCAATCCGCCGTGAATTGTTGCTATGATTCGCCGCATCAGCCATTGCCTATTCAGTGAATTTCTGCCGTCGGGCCTCCCCATAACGGTTTGGTGGTTCCGTCACGGCTATTTCAGGTGCGATGGCCTTGTTTGCCGCGATTTTTCCGAAGCGCCGATTATTAAGTCCCCGACACTGGCATTTGGCGCTTATATTGATTTTATCACCTCGAATTTTGACCCGGGCGTTTCGGGGTTACCCGACCCCGGGACTCCCAAGGAAATTTCGGCCAGGAGGCAAGTTCGCCCGTGCCCATTCGTCATCTTACCACCGAGGAGCGCTATCAAACGATCCTTAGGATTGATCGCGCTCTCAACTCCAGCCTCAATCTCGATACCGTCCTGGCCCGGGTGGCCACCGAGCTCAAGGCCGTCCTCCCGCTCGACCACGCTGCCCTGCTCCTCCTCAACCCCGACAAGAAGACCTACACCTGGTCGAACATCACCTCGATCGAGGGCGGGGTCGATCTTCCCGGCAAGGACATCCCCCTCGAAGGCGGCACCCTCGGCTGGTTCATCGAACATCGCTCCGACACCCCCTACGTCATTTACCGCGATCTCCACGAAGAGCGCCCCTTCGCCGAAGATGAAATCGTCTTTCAGCGTGGGCTTCGCAGCGGCGTCCGCGTCCCTCTCACCATCGAAGACGAAATTTTCGGCGAGATTGCCGTGGCCAGCTTCCGGCCTAACAACTTTACCGAGGAGATGGGCCAGTTCCTCTCCGACGTGGCGCCCCATATCGCCACCGCCGTCGCCAACGCCCGCGCCTATGCCCAGCTCGAGTCGAGCCGGGAGGATTTATACAGGGAAGCCCTCCTGCTCCGGAGCGAATTGCAGAGCATCAGCGAATCCGACCTCATCGGCTCCAGCCAGGCCGTCATCGATCTCAAGGACATGATTCGCCGCGTCGCGCCCACCGAAGTTACCATTCTTGTCCAGGGCGAAACCGGCACCGGCAAAGAGCTGGTCGCGCATATGATTCACGAGCTCAGCTCCCGGCGAGAGCGTGTGATGGTCAAGGTCAACTGCGCCGCGCTCCAGGACACCCTGCTCCTCAGCGAGCTCTTTGGCCATGAGCGAGGCGCGTTTACCGGCGCCATCGCCCGCAAGATCGGCCGCTTCGAGATGGCCCACCGGGGAACCATCTTCCTCGACGAAATCGGCGAAATCCCCATGGAGGCCCAGGTCAAGATTCTCCGCGTCATGCAGGAGCGCGAGTTCGACCGCGTCGGCGGAACCCGGACCATCCAGGTCGATACCCGCATCATCGTCGCCACCAACCGCGATCTCGAAGCCGAGGTGGAGAAAGGCCGCTTCCGGCAGGATCTGTTTTTCCGGCTCAACGTCATCCCCATCCGCGTCCCGCCTCTCCGCGAGCGGAAAGAAGACATTCCCGAGCTCGTCGATCATTTCATCCGGAAATACGCCCTCGGCATGAATCGGGCCATCAAACGCCTCGACCCCAAGGCGATAGAGCGCCTCATGCGCTACGACTGGCCGGGCAACATCCGCGAGCTCGAAAATGTCGTCGAGCGCGGGCTTGTTCTTGGTTCTGGTGAAGTTCTCCGGTTCGACAAGCAGCTTCTCGGCGACTCCGAGCCCATCCGGCCCGAATCCGAAAACCTGATCACCCTTGAGGAGCACGAGCGCAACTACATTTTAAAAGTTCTCGAAGCGACGGGAGGCATCGTCTCCGGGGAGCGCGGTGCCGCGCACATCCTCGGCATGAAACCCACCACCCTCCAGAGCCGGATAAAAAAACTCGGCATCCAGCCTACGCGCCAGTACCGCGTCGTGGGAGGTTGACGGGGGGATGTCATCCCGAGCCTCTTTGGCTTCGCTCAGGGCAGGCTCCGCGAAGGATCTTCGTGGGTGGCGGTGCGTCCGGATTGCTTTCCCGAAGATTCTTCATCCCTCGTTTCGCTCGGGATTCAATATGACACGTTCGTAGGGGCGGCCTCATGTGGCCGCACTTTTTAATGAGATTGTTTAAGGTGAAGGTTGCCCCTGCCATTCAAAACGACAAAAAATCCCCAGCGTTCGATCAAAAAAACGGGGCGCGGAATCCGGATGATTCCGCGCCCCGCCTCC
>CAMYJL010000024.1 GCA_947258645.1 uncultured Nitrospinota bacterium | reverse complement strand
CCGTCATCTCCTTGACCTTCTCCACGACGTTTCCGTCGCGGTAGCTGACCGTCTCGGCCCCCTGCGCGCCGAGAATCTCGAGCCGCTGGCCGCCGCCCACCACGATGGTGCGCCCCGCGCCCAGCGCCCTCGCCGACTCGAACGCGAACACCCCGATGGGGCCCGAGCCCAGAACGATGACGGTGTCGCCCGCGTTGATCCCGGCCCGCTTCGCCGTCCACAGGCCGCAGGCGGCCGGGTCGACGGCCGAGCCGAGCTCGAAGGACATGTCCTTGGGCATCTTGTGAAGCGCGCGGAGGTTGTTCGTCACATACTCGGCGTAGGAGCCCTGCGAGACATGGCCGTACTGGCGGTGGCCGGTGACGACCTTTCCGTAGTTGAGGCAGAGGTTGTAGCGGCCGATATGGCACATCCGGCAGGCGCCGCAGCCCGCGTGGCTCGTTCCCGCGACATGGTCGCCCATCTCGAAACCGAAGCCCTCGGTGTGGGGCCCCATGGCGACGATGCGCCCGGCCCACTCATGCCCCAGGATGGCGGGCAGCTGCGGCGGCCAGCGCGGAACATGGGTTCCCTTGATGATCTCGATGTCGGTGCCGCAGATGGTCGTGCACTCAACCTTCACCAGAACCTCGCCGACCAGCGGCTCCGGGGTAGGAACCGTGTCGATTTTCAGCTCGGATGGGCCGGTCATCACAACCGCCTCCATCTCCTTTTTGACTTCTTCACCGTAGCGGACGCCGTTCTGGGCCATCATCGAATGCCAGCTCCTTCGCTTTCACTGGGGATTCACCCTGAAATCCGGTGATCGGGATATCAAATTTTGAAGTGTATTATTACTAAGCCCCTATCGGGGGACGGTCAAGCCGAATCGGGGGCCTGGGCGGCCAGCCGGCCCCCGGGAGCCAGCCGCGGGGTGTGCACGTCCACCTCCTCCCGGCTGGGCCAGCGCCCGGTCAGCATTCGCCGCCACAACCGGACGATGTCGTTCCCAATCAGGGAAATGACCGGCACGAGAATCAGCGTGATGGCCGTCGCGAATATCAGCCCGAAACACAGGCTGATCGCCATGGGAATCAGGAACTGCGCCTGGAAACTGCGCTCCAGCAGCATCGGACCCAGGCCGGCGACCGTGGTGAGCGAAGTCAACACGATGGGCCTCAGCCTCGAGGCGCCCGCGCGCACCAGGGCCTCCTCGATCTTCATCCCCTCGCCCACAAACCGGTTCACAAAATCGAGGAAGACGAGCGAATCGTTGACGACTACGCCCGAAAGCGCCACCACGCCCATCAGGCTCATGATCGAGATGTCGAACCCCATGATGATGTGGCCCCACACGGCGCCGACAATTCCGAACGGAATCGCGCTCATGACGACGATGGGCTGGAAATAGCTCCGGAACAGCGTCGCAAGAATCGCAAAAATGACGACGGCGGCGAAAATAAACCCCCGCTTCAGGCTTCCGATGGACTCCCTCGTCTCCTTCGCCTGCCCCTCGAGCATCAGTCGGGTTCCGGGGTAGCGCTTCAGCAAGCCCGGGAAAAAATCCTTTTGAAGACTCGACAATACTTCCGTGGGATTGGCCCGGGTATCATCCACGTCCGCCGTGACCGTGACCACGCGGTTCCGATCGATGCGCTTTATCTCGGCCAGGCCGCGCGTTATCTGAACATCGGCCACTTCGTAAAAGGGAATTTCCGCGCCGGACGATGTGCGGATTCGGGCGCTCTCCACATTTCCGAGTGTGCGGCGCTCTTCCGGCGGGTAGCGAACCTTGACCTTGACGTCATCGCGCCCCCGCTGGACCCGCAGGGCCTCCAGCCCAAAGAACCGGGAGCGAAGCTGCTGCGCCAGCTCCCGCAGAGAAACGCCGAGCGCCCTCGCCTGAGGCTTGAGCTCCGCCCGGAATTCGAGCTTGCCGGGGCGGAAATCGTCCACGATGTCCTGCACGCCCGGGTATTTCCGCAATTCATTCTTCAAATGATCGGCCGCCCGGCGGAGATGGTTCATATCCGAGCCCGCGAAACGGACCTCAATCGGCGAGCCTCCGGGGCCTTGCTGTGTCGTGGAAAAAGTGAGGCTGAGGGTATCCGGAATGGCCCCGGTTCTCTCTCTCCATTTATTGATGATCTCGGAACTGGGAACGCCGCGCAGCTCGGAGGGAAGAAGTTCCACGATCAGATGCGCCGCGTTGCTGCCCTCCGTTGCCGCCTCATTCGGACGGGCGGCAACCTGGGCGCCCAGAATCGTGAACACATGCTTGACGATCGGCTTGCCGGTCCCGCCCTGGACGTCTTTCTCCAGTGACCGGATGGACCGTTCGATTCTCTGGGCCGCTTCCGAGGTTTGCCCGATAGGCGTTCCCTCGGGAAAAAGCACCTTCGCCTGGATAAAGTCCGAGTCAACGCTCGGGAAAAAGAAAAACCGGATATGGCCGCCCGCAGCTAGGGCAATGGTGACGGCAAACCCCATAAGGGCAAGCACCACGACGAGATACCGCGCGTCGAGGGCCAACCGGATGGATGGCTTGTATACCCGCTCGATCCACCAGTCCACGGCCCATTCGATCCGGCCGCGGGCGCGTGCCGAAAATGTCCCCTCGCGCGGAGGCCTGAGCCAGTGACCCAGGTGGACCGGAAGGACGAAAAGCGACTCGATCAGGGAGGCGATCAGCGCCGCGATAATGGCCACCGGGATGATCGCCATGAACTTCCCGATCATTCCGTCGACGTAATACAACGGGAGGAAAGCGACAATGGTGGTGGTCACCGTCCCGACAACGGGCCAGGCCACCTCATAAGTCCCCTGAATCGATGCTTCGACGAAATCTTCTCCTTCTTTCATCCGGGCATAGATGTTCTCGGCCACCACGATCGCATCGTCCACCAGAATGCCCAGCACCATGATGAAAGCAAACATGGTGAGCATATTGAGGGAGCCGCCCACCGTGGTCACAAAGCCGAGCGAAGCGAAGAGCGAAACGGGAATGCCCACCGCCACCCAGAACGAGAGCCGGACGCTCAGGAAAAGCCAGAGGGTCAGGAAAACCAGAGCAAGACCGATCCGCCCGTTCCGAAGCAGAAGGTCCAGGCGGTCTTTTATCAGCCGGGAGGTGTCCGCCCAGTGATCGAGCTTCATTCCCTCGGGTAGTTGTCGCTGCTTCCGCAGGGCATAGGCCTTCACCTTTTTGGCGATCTGAAGCGCGTCTTCATCTTTGGTTTTATTGACGATGATGAGTGCGGCGGGCTTTCCGTTGAAGCGGCCCGACTGGTCGCTGTCCTCAAACCCGTCCACCACCCGGGCAATGTCCTGAACGCGAAGGATGGTCCCGTCCTTGAGGGTGAGGATCTCCAGGTTCTCGAATTCGGGACCGGTATAGCGTTTCCCCAGTGTCCGAATGCGGATGCGCTGATCCGTGGAACGAATGTCCCCGCCGGTCAGTTCCAGAACATTGGTTCGGATGACCTCCGCAAGCCGCTCGAACGTGAGACCGTGCCGGCGGAGGGTGGCTTCCTTCACTTCGATGGCGATCTCCCAGTCCCTCAAACCGTTGATGACGACCTGGGAAATTCCGTCGATGGCGATGAGCTCGTCCTTGATCTCTTCCGCCACGCGCTTCAGCGCGAGCTCGGAGACGTCCCCGTAAAGCGCCAGATCGAGCACCTGGTCGAGCAGCTTGATTTCAGTGACCACGGGTCGCTCAATCTCGTCGGAAAACGTGTCAATTCGATCCACCGCGTTTTTGATCTCGTCCAGAACGGTTCGGGTATCTTCCACCCACGACTCCAGCTCCGCGACGACCGAACAACTGTGCTCCCTGGCGGTGGAGGTGATCCGCTTGACGCCTTCGGTCCCCGTGATGGCCTCTTCCACCTTGATGCAGGCGCCTTCCTCTACCTCCTCCGGGCTGGCCCCTTCCCAGACCACCTGGATCTGCACCCTGTCCAGAGAGAACGTCGGGAAAATCTCACTCTTGATCTGAAACAGGGAAAAGACCCCGAACAGGATGAGGATGCACATCAGAAGATTGGCAAATACGCGGTTATGGGCCGTCCAGGCGATGGCGTGTCTCAAGGCGAGGGCTTTCCTTGCCGGCGGGCTTCTTTGTGGTTCACTTCGACCATGCGGAGTTTCATTCCGGGAACGGCGGCCGGAATGGCGGAAAGGATCAAGCGTTCCCCCGGGTTCACGCCATTCTGAATCACGACTTCATCCGGATTTTTCCGCACAATCTTGACAGAGCGGATGTCGAGTTTTCCGTCCCGGAAAATGTACACCTGATCGCCCGGATGAATCGCGGAGCGCGGGATCACATACACATCGGGAACCGTGATCCCCTGGATAACCACCTTGACGAACATGCCCACGATGAGAGGAGGATGCTTGCCGACAACCCATTTTTTGGCCGGTTCGGAAACTTCAATAACGAATGTAGCGGCGCGTGTCGTCTCCTCCAGCCCCGCGCCCACGAGGGCCACGCGGCCGTCCCATTCAAACGTCTGGCCGAAACGGGACCAATAGACTTTCGCGCTCGGAAAGAACTGCTCGACTTCTTCCTGGGTACGGGGAAAATTCGTAACCTTCAGCCGCCGGAAGGCCCATCTGGCGTCTTCAACGGCCACGGAAACCGGAACTTCCAGAACCGCCGTATCGTAGATGGCGCCGACCTCGCTTCCCGCCCGAACATAGTTTCCGATCTCCAGCTTGGTATTTCGCACCCGCGCGTCGAAAGGCGCCACGAATCTGGTCCGCTCCAGATCCAACAGCGCGTTCTGGAGGCGTATGCGCGTGACCTCCAAAGCGGCTTTTTTCTGGGCGAGATTGGGCCCAACCAGCGCAAGGGAATTCCGGGTAGCCTGAACCTCCCGCTCCTGGCGAAGGACCGCCTGGCGTGAGACATCCAGCTGGCCGGGTGAAACCACGCCCTGCTTGCGGAGCCTCTGGTTCCGCGCGAGTTCTTTTCGAACGACAGCGAGGTGGCGTTGGGAAATGGCGATATCCGCCTTGAAATTCTTCTCTTCCTGGATCAGCCGCTCGATGTCCGCATCCAGCTGGGCAATTTCCGCACGCCGCTGGGCGACCGCAAGCTTGAAGTCCGCCGGGTCGATCTCAAAAAGCGTATCGCCCTTTTTAACGAAACCCCCGTCTCGGAACCCATCGGAACGATGGGTCACCCGGCCCGACACTTCGGTCACGACCTTGACTTCGTTCCGGGGCCGGACGGCCCCAAACCCCCGGATCAAAAAAGTTTTTTCTTCTTTCCGGAGCCGCACCGTGCGGACGAGACGCCTCTCATCGACGGTCATAACAGTCTTTGCTTCGCGGGGATTCGATATGAGGTAGGCGGTCAGGGCGGCGCCGACGGCGAGAACAGCCACAGTCGCTATGACGAGCCATTTTTGACGTGACATGACGAACTCAAACTTCTCCGCCCCAGCCCGTTTCCCCTGCTACCATGACCGGTGGGGCATTTTGTGAACGCGGCAAAACCCAGCCTCTAGTCTACCCCGGTTCAAGCGAGGCGCAAATCCTCCGCTGCCATCCGGTAAAATGGGCCCAGCGCCTAACCCCTGGGCCGCTCGATGAACTCAAGCGTATTCCCGTCCAGGTCTTCAAGGTAAACGACGAGCCCGCCCTTGTTCGGCCCGTCCGGGATGGGAATCGGCTCGGACATGATCCTGACACCCTTGGCCATGAGGTCGGTGTACATTCCTTCCAAATCTTCCACGTTGTAGGCGACGTGGGCGCTCCCCACGTTGTTCGTCGCGGTGTCGATCTTCACGCCGGGCGCGCCGGTGTACTGGATCAGCTCGATGGGGTACCCCGCCCCCCTGACATAAATGATGTGCAGGTCGGCCCCCGGAATTCCCGTCACCTTCTCAGAAAATTCCTGCGTCCGCCGGGCATTCGACATCACCTCGAATCCCAGCACATCGCAGTACCATTTCGCCGCCGCTTCCACATCGGCCACCGTATAGCTCGTGTGATTGATCTCAATCAGACCCATTCATCATCTCCTCCCGCGAAAAAAAAGAGCGAGGCGCTCGGCCCCGCCCATTTCGGTTCAACACTTCATCAGACCGGAACGCCAAGCGCCTTCTTCGCCGCCTCGACCACGTTCCCCGAATTGGGCAGCACGAAGTCCT
This sequence comes from uncultured Nitrospinota bacterium, assembly GCA_947258645.1. GTDB lineage: Bacteria > UBA8248 > UBA8248 > UBA8248 > UBA8248 > CAMYJL01. Next base: position 11,719 of record CAMYJL010000024.1, on the reverse strand, counting down.
CCAAATCAGGATCGAACGGGATCGGGGCGTTGAGCGCCGCCACCCGCCCGATGGGGGCGTCGAGATAGTCGAATGCCTCTTCCTGAATGGCCGAGGAAATTTCAGCGCCCACGCCGCTCCGAAGATGTCCTTCCTCCACCACCACACAGCGGTTCGTCTTGCGAACCGACTCGGCCAGCGTCGCGGTATCCAGCGGCGCGACCGTCCGGGGGTCCACCACCTCGGCGCTGATGCCTTCCTTGGCCAGTTCTTCGGCCGCCCGGAGGCAATTGTGCACCTGATAGCCGACGCCGATCAGGGTGATATCGCTCCCCTCGCGCTTCACGGCCGCCTGCCCGAACGGGACAATATGATCCCCGTCCGGTACCGGACCCTTCATCTTGTAGAGCATCTTGTGCTCGCAAAAGAAAACCGGGTTGTCGTCGCGAATGGCGGCCTTGAGGAGCCCTTTTCCGTCCGCCGGATCGCTGGGACAGGCCACCTTGAGGCCGGGCACCTGCATGAACCACGCTTCGAGAACCTGGCTGTGGGTCGGGCCGTACTGCACGCCTCCGCCGCCCGGCGTGCGGACGACCATCGGGATGCTGAGCTGGCCGCCCAGCATGTAGCGCAGCTTGGCCGCCTGGTTCACGAGCGGGTCCATCGCCAGCATGATGAAGTCCATGAACATGATCTCGACCATCGGACGGTAGCCGGCCATCGCCGCACCGACGGCGGCGCCGACGATGCCAAGCTCGCTGATGGGCGTGTCGCGGACGCGATCGCCCCCGAACTTATCCTTCAGTCCCTTCGTCACGCCGAAGACGTAGGCGAGCTCGATGTCTTCACCCAGGCAGATGACTTTTTCGTCTCTTTCCATCTCTTCGTGAAGCGCCTCGTTCAACGCGTCGACGAAATTGATTTCACGCATGTATTTTTCTCCCGCTCTCTACGCATAAACGTCTTCGAGAGCCGACTCGAGCGAGGCTTTTGGGCTCTCCTCGGCGAACCGGTTCGCATCGTCCATCTCTTTCTTGATGGCCGCCTCGTGTGCTTCTTTTTCGGCTTTGGTCATTTTCAGGAGCTTCTCCGCCACGATGAGCGGATCGCGCTTCCGCCATTTCTGGACCTCGGCCTCCGTCCGGTAGGGACCGAACTGGGGGTCTCCCCTGGAGTGGCCGAAGAAGCGGTAGGTCTTGGCCTCGATGAGGGAGGGGCCGTCTCCCTTCCGCGCACGCGCCACGGCCTCGGCGGTCGCCTCATAGACGGCGGTCACATCCATGCCGTCCACCGTCACGCCGGGGGCGTCGTACCCTTGGGCCCGGACGCTGATATCCTGCACGGCAGTGGAGCGCTCGACGCCGAAGCTCACGGCATACTGGTTGTTCTCGCAGAAGAAGATGACGGGCAGCTTCCAGATGGCGCACATGTTCATCGATTCATGGAAACTGCCCTGATTCGAGGCGCCGTCCCCGAAGAAGACCACGGCGACCTGCTTTTTTTTCTCCAGCTGATAGGCCAGGCCCATGCCGGCGGCCATGGGCATGTTCGCGCCCACGATGGAGTGCGCCCCGTAGTGGCCCATCGAAACATCGGCGATGTGCATCGAACCGCCCCGCGCCTTGCAGAGACCGGTGGACCGGCCCAGAAGCTCGGCCATCATCTCGGGCAGGCGGGTTCCCTTGGCGATGGAATGCCCGTGGCCCCGGTGGGTGGTGAGAATGGCGTCGTCTTGATTGAGGGTGCTGCACACGCCCACCGAGCAGGCTTCCTGGCCGATGCTCACGTGAACGGCGCCCTTGATCTGGCCCGCCATGAAGAGCTCGTCCGTCCGCTCTTCGAAGCGGCGAATCCGCAGCATGGTGCGGTACATCTCGTGAAGGCGCTTTCTGGAAAGTGACTTCGCATTTCTGGCCACTGGGTTACCTCCCGGGGATTGTTCCCGAATATGGCAAATCTGATGATGACGGTAGACGTATTGCTATCATACGCGTCCTGTCCCTTCAATAAGCGTCCGGACCCGGCAGTTTCCCCGCATTTCCCGCTACTTCCTCGCGGCCCGGTAGCGGAGAAAGAGCTCATCTCCCTCGCGCCTCACATCCTCGAGCACCAGCCGGGTGAACCGGCCCGCCGGAAACCCCTCGCCATCGAGCAGGGTGGGCGCGGCTCCCCCCCCGGCCAGCCAGGGCGTCACGGTGACGTGGAGGGCGTCCAGGAGGCCCGCCTCGGCAAAGGCCCAGTGGATTCCGCCCCCGCCCTCGAGGAGGATGCGGGAAAATCCCCTATTCTCCAAAAAATCAATCACTTCAAAGGGAGATACGTCTTCCCCCTCGCCCAGCGTGACGACCTCCGCCCGGCCGAGAGCGGCTTTTTCCGCCTCGGGCGCTCCCCTTTTCGAGGTGAAGATAAACCGCCCGGCGTCCTCCGCCATGTACCACGCCATCTCATCGGGTATCCGCCCGCTCCGCGTAATCACCCCGTTCGCGGGCTGGGGGGGGAGCCCCTTCGCGTTCCGCGAGGCCATCAGGCCGGGATCCTTGATCCGTGCCGGGCAGCGGGCCGAACGAAGCGTTTCCCCGCCCCAGAGTACGATATCGGCCCCGGCGCGGAGCCGGTCCATCTCGCGCCGGTCGGCCTCCGTGCCCAGCGAAAACTCCTCGCGCCCGGCGCTGGCGATCTTTCCGTCCAGGGTCATCGCCATGTTCACGAATACATAGGGCATTGCCCCTCTCCCCTCCCCTTGTCCTGGCTGCGCGGCACGACTAAAATCGGTCCTGCGGTTTTTCCCGAAAAACAGTCCAATACCCAGGCGCATGGCATTTCATGCGGTCATGCCCCGTCTACGCAATTGGAGGCAACAGGCATGGGCGAATTTGACCAAACCGTGGAGCTCGCCGAGGCGACCCTCCAAAAGCTCAATATCGGACCCTACAGCAACAACGTGTATGTTTTCACGTGCAAGGAAACGAGCGAGTGCGTCATCATCGACACATCATACGCCGCCGAGCCCATCCTCGCCGCCTGCCAGGGCGCCAGACCCAAATACATCCTGCAGACCCACTGCCACGGGGATCACATCGACGCCATCGACGAGGTCCGAGAGCGCACCGGCGTCCCCCTGGGCCTGCATCCCGAGGATTCGAAGGAGTTCGGCGTCAAGGGCGACTTCGATATCAACGACGGAGACACCATCTCGTTCGGCAAGATATCCCTGAAGGCCATCCACACACCCGGCCATTGCCGGGGGATGCTCATGTTTTCCTACCCGGGCCATTGCGTATGCGGCGACACCATCTTCCCCGGCGGACCGGGCAAGACATGGAACCACGAACAGCTCCTGACCTCCATCGATACCATCAAAAACAGGGTTTTCACCCTTCCGGACGATACGGTGCTCTATCCGGGCCACGGCGCCAACTCGACCGTCGCGAACAGCAAAAAGGAATTCGCCGTCTTCGAGGCCGCCGGCCGGCCGAAGCCGGGCGAGTTCGGAGACGTCACCTGGGCCGGATAATCATTGAGGAGAAATTCTATGAGCAGCGCCAGCATCACATTCGATCACGTTCATCTCGTCTGCAAGGACCCCAACGGGGTTGCGAGGTGGTTTGTCGAAAAGCTCGGCGGCACCGAGAAGGGCAGCTCCGAAGTCCAGGGCGCGCCCCAGATATACGTCGCCTTTGACGGCGCGACCGTCATCGTTCGCGGCCAGCGCACGGGCGAAAGCGCGGGAGAAAAGACGGGCCTCCAGTGGGGAACCGATCATTTCGCCTACCGCGTGAACGAGGATTTCAAAAGCTACTGCGCCGGGCTCAAGGAAAACGGGGTGAAATTCACCGTGGAGCCGACCCAGTTCAACCCGACCACCGAGATCGCCTTCATTGAGGCGCCGGGGGGCGTCAGCATCGAACTTTTGCACAGGTCCGGGTGAGGGGAATCCGCGTCTGAAATGTGGTAAAATGCGTTAAAATATTGTTCGGGCAACGCCACATTCAGACGAGATAATACATTGAATAATAATCGGTTAAAAATTTCGCTCCTCTTCGTTTTCATCTGGGCTCTCGCTGCTCCGGTACTGGGCGACACCGCTTTTGCGGCCCCGGCCGCAGGTTCGCAGGAGGCGGCGGAACTGCCTCCCCCTCCGCCGCTCGGGCTGGATGAGGTGCCGGTTCCCGAAGACAACCCGATGACCCGGTCCAAAATCGAGCTGGGCCGGATGCTTTTCTTCGAAAAGCGAATCTCCGCGGACGGCACAATCTCCTGTGCCTCTTGCCACATGCCCCGGCGCGGATTCAGCAACGGCCGCCAGTACGGAATCGGCGTCGGGGGGCGCATCGGCCTCCGCAACGCCCCGACCGTCATCAACGCCGCCTACAACGATTTGCAATTCTGGGACGGGCGCGCGAAAAGTCTCGAGGAGCAGGCCAAGGGACCCATCCAGCACCCCGCCGAGATGGGCGCATCGGAAGAACACATCGCCCGCGTCCTCGGCGCCGCACCGGCCTACCGCGCCGCCTTCCGGAAAGCCTTCGGCACCGAAAAAATCACACTGGACCTCGTCGCCAAGGCCATCGCCACCTTCGAGCGGACCATCCTCTCGGGCGGCTCCCCGTTTGATCGGTGGAAATACGGCGGCGAGAAAAACGCAATGTCTCCGGCGGCCAGACGTGGCTTCGAAATCTTCCGTGTCAAGGGCAAATGCCAGAAATGCCACCTCGTGGATGAATTCAGCGCGCCGTTTACCGACAACAAATTTCACAACGTCGGCGTGGGCATTCACGCCAAGCTGCCTCACGTTGGCCGGGAAAAAATTTCCAAAAAGCCGCGTGACCGGGGGAAGTTCAAGACCCCCACACTGAGAGAAATCTCCCGGACCGCGCCTTACATGCACGATGGCAGCATGAACACCCTCGAGGAAGTGATCGACTACTACGACAAGGGCGCTCTCGCCAACCCCAATCTGGACCCGGACATCAAACCCCTCAAGCTCACTCCGGGGGAGAAAAAAGACCTTATCGCCTTTCTTCACGCTCTGAACGGCGACCTTCCTCAAATTACGGCACCGGGGAAGATTCCGTGACGCGTCCCGCCGCCAAGTTCGTAGTCATTCTCTTTTTCGCCGTGGGCCTGGGGTTTTCAGCCGAGGGATGGATCGCGACGAAACATCACGGGCCCTACGCTGCCGAGTCCGGCGACAAGAAAAAACCCGCCACGGCGGACAAAGAAGATTCCGCCACCAGGCCCTCCGGAACTTCCTCTCCTTCCGGCGGGAAAAATCTTTTCACTGAAAAAGGCTGCAGCAACTGTCATGCCGTCACCGGACCGGAAAAAACCATCCCCGTAACGGAGCGCTCAAAGATCAAGGGGCCTTCCCTCTGGTATGCCGGAAGCAAGTATCAACCCGGATATCTGGCGAGCTGGCTGGCGCAGCCGAGACCGTTCCGGGGCGTTCGCTACGGAACGATGATGAGAGGAAAAACGCCGCATCCGACCCTTTCCCCCGGCGATGCCGGTCAAGTAGCGGCCTACCTGGAAGGCCTCCGCGATGCAGAGATGCCGGGCGGAGCCGTCCCGCGCTGGAAGAAAATTCCGCGCCGGGTATTGCGCAAGGCCCGGATTCTGTTCCAGAAAAAACAGCCCTGCTACGCCTGCCACAGAGTGAAAATTCGAAAGACCGTCTACCGCCAGCCGATTCAGCTGGGCGGCTTCAGCGCGCCGCACCTGATTGACGCGGGACACAGGCTCCGGTCCGACTTCATCGTCGCCTTTTTGAAAAACCCCGCGCGTTACAACCCCAACGGGCGGATGCCGGCGTACGGGGACAAGGCCTTCACGCGGTTGAAAGAGGAAGATTTTGTCGCACTGGCCGCCTATATTTCCACTTTCAAAGAAAAGCCATGATGCGCTCGAAAATCGGCCCCTGGGCCGCCGCCATTGCCATCATCCTGCTGACGGATTCTTTCTGGGCGCTCCGTCCCGCGGCGGCGGAGACCCCAAAGCGTCCGAGGGCCGAAGACAACTTCCGGTGGTATTGCATCCAGTGCCACGGCCCCCGGGGGGACGGCAAAGGCGTCAACAACCTCCGATCCGCCAAACTTCCCGTCAGCCCCCGCAACCTGACCGACGGAAAGGACATTTCCCAGTTTTCGGACGAGGAAATCACCCGGACCATCACCCACGGCGGGGGAACAAACGACCTCTCTCCCATCATGCCGCCATGGGGAAACATATTTTCCAAAGAAGAAATCCGGGATCTCGTGGCGCACGTCCGAAAGATCTGCCGTTGCCAGTTCGACCCCAAGGCGAAGGAGCGCGCGATGAAAGAGGCGGGCAAACTCCCGCAGCCGGATGAAAACCCGGCCCAGACAAAGGAGAACTCCCGATGACACCGACGCGTCGTGCCTCCGCCCGGGGCTGGACGGCTTTCCTCATCGCCGTATGGCTCGCCGCGCCCCTTCCTGCTTCTGCGGCGGGAGAGCGCATCATCGTCACCAACACGCGCGCGGGAACCATGAGCGTCATCTCGCGCGATACGAACGAGGTCATTCAGACCATTCCCGCCGGGCGCAGCCCCAACCGGCTCGCCCTCGCCCCGGACGGCCGCCACGCCTATATCGTCAACGACGGCCAGCCCTTTGCGCGCATCTTCGACGTCGTGGACCTCCGCTTCACCGGCCGCGTCCGGATTGGACGGGATCCCTACAACCTCGCCTTCTCGCCCGATGGAAAGCTCGCCTACATCGTTAATACATACTCCGACAACGTCACCATTTTCGATCCCAAGAGCCGCCGCCTCGTCGGGCTCATCAAGCACGGCGGGAATAACCCGGTGAACATCAAAATAACGAGAGACGGAAAATTCGCCTACGTTGCCAACGAGCTCAGCGAAGATGTCAGCATCGTTCATCTGGGCACACGAAAACCCATCAAACAAATCCCGGCCGGACATTACGTCGAGGGGATCGACTTCAGCCGCGACGGCAAATGGGCGTTTATCACCGCGGGAGAGGAGCATTCCTACAGGGTGGTGGATACGGCCACCCATCAAGTCAAACGGACGATCCGGCTTCGGGACGAACCCCACGACGCGGTCGTTACGCCGGACGGCAGGTTTCTCTACGTCACCCTGCCCCACCTCAACGCCGTCTCGGTTTATTCCCTTCCGGATCACCAGGAGGTGGCTTTCGTGAAGCAGGGGGTCCGGCCCGATCTCATCGCCTTCACCCCGGATGGCGAACTGGCCTACATCACCAACCGCGACTCCGCCCAGCTCATCGTCATGGAGACGCGGCGCCACCGCGTCATCAAAAAAATTCCGGTGGGAAACGGGGCGCACGGCGTTCTCGTCGTCCCGATGCCGCCCGCTCCGACAGCGGCCCGGTAGAGGTCGCCGAGAAACGAACGGAAACGAGGACTACGCCCCCTCTCCCGTGGCACACCGGAAGCCGATCTTGTTGTTCCGGTAGGTGGGTTTTCGGTGATAGCGGTTGGCCACCCTTCCCCAACTCAGGGGGCTGCCCCATGACGCCCCGCGGACGACCCGGGTATTCCCGTTCGCCGGACCGGATGGATTCTGCTTGGCCATCTTCTCATAAGCGGTCGCCCCGTAGCGGTCGGACACCCACTCCCAGACGTTCCCTGCCATGTCGAGCGCCCCGAAGGGGCTGGCGCCCTTCGAAAAGCGGCCGACCGGAGCGACGGCGGGAAAGCCATCCTTGCCGCCCTTCATGTTGGCCCGGCCCGGATCGCGCTCGTTCCCCCAGGGAAAAATCCTTTTGTCTTCTCCGCGCGCGGCGCGCTCCCACTCGGCCTCGCTGGGAAGACGGCGCCCGGCCCAGGTGCAGTACGCTTCGGCGTCCCGCCAGCTCACGTGGGAGGCGGGCTGCTCGCGCATCGTTTTCCAGTCCGAGCCCTTGCCCAGCGGTTTGTCCCAGGTGGCGCCCCGGACCTTGCGCCAGCCGCCTTTTCCTTTCCTGAGCGTTTCATCCCACACCCACGACCAGCCTTCCTTCTCGGCGGTGGTCACATATTTTGTTCTTTCGACAAAGGTGCTGAAACGGCTCGCCGGCACCTCCGTCCGATCGATCCAGAAAGAGGTGACAGATATCCGGCGCGGCGGGCGCTCGTCGCGATCTCCTTTTTTGCTGCCCATGGTGAAAGCGCCAGCGGCCACGTGGACAAGTACGGCGCCGTCGAAACCGGAAACCTTCGTCCTGGGCGCTCCCATGACGGGAAAGGATGAAAAAAGAACGGCGGCCAGCCCCAGGAAAGAAAGCGCGGCGGCAGAACGGCAAGCACGGAAAGGCATGCGGAATCTCCAGAGAGGGAGAAATAACTTCCTGACCGAAACCTGATCAGTCACGGAGCGGATCGCGCGGATCGTCCACAAACGTGGTTCCCGCCGCTTCCTTGTTGGGCATCCCGCCGTAGGTGAAAATGAGCTCGGCCGGCTCCGTCTGGCTCGGATTCTCCTGTCCGTGGATGCAGGTCTGCGGGAAATAAACGAAATGACCCTGTTTAACCTCCTTGCGCGTAATCTCATCTCCTTCTTTGTAGTAGATGTTAATGGGCCCCTTCACGACATAGATCGTCGTGTCGCAGTTCTGATGGTAGTGGAGACCGTTCCGCCCCCTGGGGGGGATGATCGTCCGGCCCATCGTGATGGAATTGGTCCCCGTCGTTTCCCTGTTCACACCCCAACGGATGGAATACGGCGGCTCGTAGGCTTTGTCTTCATCCACATCGAGGGAATTGACAATCTGGGGAATCGGCAAATCTGACATAAAATACTCTCCTTTGGGTCGATTTGTTTTTGACCGTTTCTATCCTAAGACATCGCGCGGGCCGCGCTCAAGCGCCGCCTGGAATGAAGATAACCGCTCCCGGCTCCCGCCCGCGCCCTGACTTATTTCATAGCAGCCACCAGCCTTGTATGCGATACTGACACAGGTCCGTTTCTCGCCCGCCCGCCAAGCGCACCGAAGGAGTAGCGCGGCCCATGCGCCTCGGCATATTCCGCAACGTTCGCCTCACAAGCAGATCTCTCGGGCTATTTTTCACCGCCGTCATGATGGTCACCTTCTTTTTTCAGCCCGACGTGATCGAACGCCTCGAGCTCGTCGCCTCCGACATGCGGTTCATCGCCCGGGGGATGCGAAAGCCCGGGAATGAGGTCGTGATCGCCGCCATCGACGAGAAGAGCATCGACCAGCTCGGGCGGTGGCCATGGCCCTACACCGTGCAGGCGGACCTGGTGAACCGCCTCACTTCCTATGGCGCGCGCGTCATCACCTACGACGCCGTGTTTTCCTCATCGGACACCAGCGGCGGGATCGACACCCTTCAAAAGCTCAAGACGAATCTCGCAACCGAGGACAACGGATCCCGTTCCGCCAGTGCGGCCATACTGGATCGCGCCATCGCGGAAGCCAACCACGATCAGATTTTCGCCCAGGCGCTGAAGCGCTCCCGGCGAACCATTCTGGGCATTTTCTTTCACTTTTCCCAAAAAGACATTCAGCACCTGAGCTTGGCCGAATATTCGAAGCACCTGGCCAATATCCGGAACTCGAAGTACAACGCGATAAAAAAGGCGGCGGGCGTCAGTATCAAAGACGTCCTCCTTCCCAATGCGCTGGCCGTCGAGTCCAATATCGGTGTGTTGTCGGCGGCGGCCCGGGGCAGCGCATTTTTCAGCCTGAACCCCGACAGCGACGGCGCCATCCGGCGCTATCCGCTCATCGTGAAGTACCGCAATCTCGTCGAGAGTTCCGGCGATCAGGACTACCTCTTTCCCCCGATTGCCGTCCGCACCGTGGAGCGTTACCTCCGCGGCACCACCATTTTCTGGATCGACCCGATCGGCGTTGAGAAGGTGGCGATCTCCGGCCGGAAAAAAATCCTCATCCCCACCAACCCCAAGGGGGAATTGCTCATCAATTACCTGGGGCCCGACGGCACCTTCCCGCAATATTCCATCGTCGATATCATCAAGGGGCGCAAAGAGCTCGCCCCGCCCTCCGCCTTTCGGCGGAAAATGGTCCTCATCGGTGCAACCGCCATCGCCCTCGCCGACCTTCGCGTCACCCCCTTCGACAAATCCATTCCGGGCGTCAATGTCCACGCCACGGTCATCGACAACATGATGCGAAACGATTTCCTGGAGGAGCCCTGGTGGGCGGACCTTTACACGCAGGGGAGCATCCTGTTTCTCGGGCTGCTGGGAACGATCGTCCTGCCCTATGCCGGCGCCCTGGCCGGCGGTCTCATTTCCATCGCCGTTTTCCTGGTCTCCTTCACCCTGAACTACCTCCTCTTTGCCCAATACGGCTGGTGGCTCCGCACCGCCTACCCCATTCTCACCATCGTAGTCGTTTACGCCAGCATGGCCCTGTACCGTCTTATCATCGAGGAAAGAGACAAAAGGTTCATTCAATCCGCATTCGGCACCTATCTTTCACCAAAGGTGGTGGACGAGCTCGTGGAAAACCCCGACCTCCTCCAATTGGGCGGAACGCGGAAGGAGATCACCGCATTTTTCTCCGACGTCGCAGACTTCACCTCGGTATCCGAATCCATGAGCCCCGAGGATTTGGTTCACCTCCTTAACGAATATCTCTCCGAGATGACAGAAATCATCCTCCGATACGACGGCACGGTGGACAAATACGAGGGAGACGCCATTATCGCCTTCTTCGGTGCTCCGCACCCGATGCCCGACCATGCGGCGCAGTGCTGCCTTGTTGCGCTCGACATGCAGGCGCGCATGGTGGAGCTGCGTAAAGAATGGCGCGAAAAGGGCATGAAAGAACTCTTCATGCGGATCGGCTTGAATACAGGCCCCGCCGTCGTTGGAAACATGGGCTCCAGCTTCCGCATGGACTACACCATGATGGGCGATACGGTGAACCTGGCCGCCCGTTTCGAGGGCGCCAACAAGCAGTACGGCAGCTCCATCCTGATTGGACAGACCACTTATGAGGAAGCCAAAGACGCCATCGAGGCCCGCGAGCTGGACCTGATCAACGTCGTGGGAAAAGAAGTGCCGGTGCCCGTCTACGAGCTGGTCGGGCGAAAAGGCGAACTGGATCCTTCCGTAGAACGCGGCATCGCGCTTTACCACCAGGGGCTTGAACGATACCGGTCCCGGAAATTCGACGAAGCGATGGGCCTGTTTTCCGAGTCTCTCGTCCTGAACAAATACGATAGTCCTTCCAAGAGCATGATCAAGCGGTGCGAGGAATATATCGTCTACCCGCCTCCGAAGAATTGGAACGGAGCGTTCCAGATGATGTCAAAATGAGCGGGCCCCACCCCAACCTCCCGAAAAGATCGTCCGGGGCGCCATGCCGCGCTGGCTGGCTGCTTTACCTCCTTCTCGCCGCCGCGCTGCCCGGATGCGGCGCCTCATCCAGCTCTACATCACCCTGGAATGCATTCGAAAAGCGTGCCCAATCGATCTACGAAGAAGGAAAGCAGGCGCTGTCCCGCGGAGACTCGGAAACGGCCCTCCAAAAATTCAAAGCCTCTCTCCAAATTTCCGAAGAGCGGAATCTTCCGGAAGGCGCCGCCACCGCCCTGCACAGCATCGCGTTGACCCATATTCAGCGGAAGGAATGGCGTCAGGCGCTGCCATTCATGGAGCGGGCCTTGGCCGCCGATCGGCAGCTCCTTCAAAAAGCCAGGGCGGCGCGGACAAACAAAAAACTGGACAAGGTAAAAATTCGGATCGCCGAGACCAAAG
>CAMYJL010000023.1 GCA_947258645.1 uncultured Nitrospinota bacterium | reverse complement strand
GTTTGTGGGCGTGACGAATAGTATTAAGGGAAACAACACAGGTTCCGGCGTGTTCGCGGCGGGGAATGGCTTGAAGCTCAAGGTGGAAAACAGCAACGGCGCGGGAAATGCTGAGGGGAGCCAGCTGGTTTCCATCCGTCCCCACCGGATCGGGATTCACCCCGAGGGGGCGCGAATCGACGGGGCGGAAGGGCTGAATATTCTGGACGGCGAGGTGTCTCGGGGGTCTTTTCTCGGGAACGCAGCCGATTACCTCGTCAAAAGCCCCCAACTGGAAGTGCCGTTGCGTGTGGAAGCCGATCCCGAGAATTTCTTTCTGACGGGGACGAAGGTGCGGCTTGTGATCGAACCGAAATTTGTCATCCCCGTCCAGGCCAGCGAAGCCTAATCGATCAGTTCGGTGAGAATCGTTATTCCCGACGACAATTTCGGTCTGTTCACCGGAACCGCCCCCTTGGCGCGCTTGCAGGGGCTGGGCGAGGTGGCCCATTACACGGAAAACGCCCCGGACCGCGAGGCGCTTCTCGAACGCTTGGGCGATGCCGAGGTCATTTTGACTACGCGGTATCAGACGGATCTCAAATCGACCGATCTTCTTGATCACATCCCCAATTTGAAATGCATCTCGATCATGGGGACGCGCCCCCGGATGGTCGACATGCAGCGGGCCAACGCCCGGGGGATCACGGTCTCCGTGACGCCTGGGGCGAGCAGTCAGTCGATTGCCGAGCATACGATGATGTTCATCCTCACCCTGGCCAAGCGCATGCTCGCCGTCACGCCGGCCATGAAGGCTGGGGAGTGGCCGCGCGAGACCGGCGTCGAGATTCACGGAAAGACGATATCCCTATTGGGGTTCGGGCACATCGGGGTGAAGGTGTGCCGGATGGCGCTGGGATTCGGGATGCGGGTGATCACCTGGTCCCGCTCCATGACCAGCGAGCGCGCCGGGGCCGAGGGAGCTGAGGCCGCCACGCTGGAGGAGTGTCTGAAGGCGGATTTCGTCTCGCTTCACCTGCACGTGAACGAGGGGACGCGGGGGATCATCTCCCGGGAGCGGATCGCGCAGATGAAGCCGGAGGCGTTTTTGATCAACACGTCGCGCGCGGCGTTGGTGGACCAGGAAGCATTGATTGAGGCGCTGCGCGGGAATCGAATTGCGGGGGCGGGAATCGATGTGTTCGAGCCGGACGAGCCGCTGCCGCCGGACTCGCCCTTCCGCTCGCTCGACAACGCCGTGTTGACCCCCCACTCGGCCTGGGACACGGACGGCACGCTCGGGCGGTTCCTCCGCCTGCCGGTGGAGAACATCGAAGCGTTCCTGAACGGAAGCCCCCAGAACACCGTGAACGAAGACGCCTGAAATTTTCTCTCTGGTAATTGTGGAAAGCGAGGACAAACATTGTTTAGCGCGCTGAAAGGGCTCCGAAGCTTGGAGACCGGCAAAAACTTGGACGATCTGGAACACCCCTTCACTTGTCCCGAAACGGGAGGAGCGCTTCAGGGGGCCTACGATACAGAGTGGATCAAATCGCATGTGAATCGGGACCAAATCAAAAGCCGTCCGCGGGGGATATGGCGGTGGTCGGAGCTGCTTCCCGTGCGAGATCAGGCCCGCGTGGTCTCCCTGGCGGAGGGGGATACCCCGCTAATTCATGCCGAGCGGCTGGGTGCGCATCTGGGGCTGAATCGGTTATTCATCTTGGATGAATCGCGAAATCCCACAGGGTCCTTTAAGGACCGGGGCGGTTCGGTCACGATTAGCAAATGCCGCGAAGTGGGGGTGGAGCAGATCGTGTTGGCCTCTTCGGGCAATGCGGCGGCCTGCTTCAGCGCCTATTGCGCGCGCGGGGGTCTCGAATACATCGGTTTTGTCCGCGATGACAGCTCGCAGGTTCACTGTGTCCAGGTCGGCGTCTATGGTGCGCTGACGCTCGTCGTCGAGGGAAACATGGCCTCCGGCGCCCGCCTCGCCGAGGAGGCGGCGAGCGAGCTTGGGGCGCTCCACGCGACGTTGCCCCGGAACCTCTACCGGATCGAGGGGAAGAAGACGGCCGCCTTCGAGATATCTGAAACCCTCGGATGGAAAGCGCCGGACCGGGTTATCTGCCCGACCGCCGGGGGGACGATGGCGCTCGCCATGGAGCAGGGCTTCCGCGAGCTTTGCGAGTTGGGATGGATCGACCGGATGCCCAAAATCGACATCGTTCAGGCGGACGGGTGCGCACCCATCTACGAGGCGCTGAAGTCGGGCGGGAAGGTCGAGCCTTGGGGGGAGGTCACGACGAAATCCGCTGGCCTGACGAGCCCGTCGCCCGCCTGCGGGGATCGGGTGGCGGGGGTCGTCCGCCAGACGGGGGGAGAGGGTGTTCTGGTCACGGACCAGATGAATTTCGACGCCGAGCTCATGATCGCCGGCATGGAGGGGCTCTACCTCCAGCCAGCTTCCGCCGCCGCTGTGGCGAGTCTCATGCCGGGCGTTCGTTCCGGGAAGCTCGATCCGGACGAAACCATCGTCTGCATCGGAACCGGCACCGGGAAAAACGCTTCCGAGGTGATGCAGGAGTTTCTCGGCGAGAACGGGCGGATTCCCTCGAATCTGGTGTCTTTTATGGCGGCGCGGAGCGAGTGGCTCGCGAAGCGCGCCTGAGAGGATTTACTCGGCCCGGACGTTCTTGGAAACGAGATACCCATCCGGGTTGATGACCGCGTCGATGACCCACGGCCCGCCCGAGGCGAAGGCGTTCTGCAGGGCGTCCCGGAGTGCCTCCTCGCTTTCCACCCGAACCGCATCAAACCCGAACCCCTTGGACACTGCCACGTAGTCCGTGCCCGCGAAGTCTGTTCCCCGGCGGGCAAATGAACGCGTATCCTGTTTCATCTTGATCAGGTTGAGATAGCCGTCGTTGAACACGACGATCACGACCGGAATGTTCTCGCGGACCGCCGTTTCGAGATCCCCCAGCCGCATGAGAAAGCCGCCGTCGCCCGTCAGGCAGAGTACCGGCGTGGCGGGCTCGACCAGCTTCGCGGCCATGCCGGCGGGGAGGGAGACGGCCATCGAGCCCAGCCCGCTCGAGGTGAGGTAGCCGAGGGGACGGCGGACCTCCCAGATGTCGCTCGCCAGCACTTTGTGGCTCCCGGCGTCGGCCGTCATGATCCCGTTGTCGGGGAGGATTTCCCGGGCGATGCGGATGAGCGCGCCGGGCATGAGCCCTTTCCCTGAGGGATAAAGCCCCGCCCGCCGCTGGTTTTTGAAAGAGTCGAGATCCTCCGAGTTCCAGCCTGTGCAGGGCGTGGCCGTTTCCGAAAGAATCCGCAGGCTATCCGCGAGGTTCCCCACCACCTCTACCCGGGGGCGGATGAGATCGTCGAGCTGCGGAACCTCATCGAGCGAGACGACGGGCTGAGAATGGTCCCAGAATCCCGGCGCGAAAAGCTCGACGGGGTCAAACCCCGCTGTGATCAGAAGATCCGCCTTTTCGAAAAAATCCTTTTCGTCGGGTGCGCCGCGGAAGGTGCCCATCGACAGGGGATGGTTCTCGGGAAGCGTTCCCTTGGAGGCGAGGGAGGCAAACACCGGCGCGCCGAGTTTTTCGGCGAAGGCGACGAAGGCGCGATTCGCCTCCTCGCCTGCGCGGTTCACCTGAAGGCCGACGATGACGGCCGGGCGCTCGGCCTTTCCGATTTCGCGGATCGCGGCTTCGAGCCCGGGGTGCCCCGCGTTTCCGGACGCGATGTATCTTTCCGTCCGGTTGGAGGGCGGGAAGGCTTCTTCCGGCGCTTCGGCCAGCATCACATCGTAGGGCATATCCACGTGGACCGGGCCGGGCCGACCGTCCGTGGACAGGGTGAGCGCGCGGCGCATGGTGACCGCCGCCGAATCGGCCGCCAGCTTGAAGGTTCCCTTGGTGATGGGCTGGTAGAGCCGGTCCTGATCGAGGCGCTGGCGCTTGTGGCGCCGGAACTGGGCGTCCCCGTAGCGGTCGGTAAGGACGAGGAAGGGCGCGCGCTCGAGCCAGCCGTTCGCGACGCCGAGCACGGCGGCGGACGCGCCGGGGCCCACGCCCGTGCTGCAAACGCCGGGGCGGCCCGTCATGATTCCGTAGGTGGCGGCCATGACGGCAGCGGAGGATTCGTTGCTGCAAAGAACGTATCGGATGTCCCGCCTGGAGGCCGCCTCGATCAACTCGACCGAGCTCAGGCTTCCCGGAACGCCGAAGATAAACTCAATCCCCGCGTCCGCCAGGACGGAGGTGACAACATCGGCATAGGTCGGCAAGGGTGGCTCCTTTTATCAAACAAAGAATGAAAACCGGAATGGATGAAAGGCGGCTCGCTTCAGGCGACGCCTTCTTCTTTCAGAGATTGAACAGCCGCCTCGAACCCGTCCAGCGTCTCCGCGATGATGTCGTCCGTATGGGCGGTCGAAGTCAGCGCGCGGGCGCCGTTGAAATCGATCCCGTGCAGGATCAGCGCCTGCCGCATCGCACGGCTTTTCGTGCGATGCGGGGCGTTGAGGCGCCGCCACGGCATCTCGCTCACCGATTGATCTCCGCCGTCCCTGGGCGGCGTGTCCGCGTCGTAAAATATCTTCCAGTCGCTGTGATCGCCGTACGCCTTCCATGCGACCTTCCCACGCGCGAAGATTTCGTTCATCCCGAAGCGAAGCTTCGCCCCGGCCTCGTTCGCCGCGCGGATGGCCGAGCCGTCCGCGATGGATTCGAGCATCGCAACACCTGCCGCGGCCGAGAGCGGATTGGCGTTGAAGGTGCCGTGATGGGGGATCTTGGTGCGCGCCGTCTCCTCGGGCGTGGCCTTGGTCACGAGGAACTGGAGGATATCTTCCCGCCCGGCGACGGCCCCGCCGGGGAGCCCGCCCGCGAGAATCTTGGCGAAGGCCGAGAGGTCCGGCGTGACGCCCGAGAGATCCTGCGCCCCGCCTGGGGCCACTCGAAAACCCGAGACCACCTCGTCGAAAATGAGAAGAGCGCCCGCATTTTTCGTCTCCTTCCGCAGGCCTTCCAGAAAGCCTTGCGGAACGGGAACCGTGCCGAAATGGGGTCCCGTCGGCTCGAGAATGACCGCCGCGATTTCACCGGAGGCGAGGACGTCCCGCACGGCGCCGAGATCGTTCATGGGGCAGACGGTGACGGTTTCGACCACCTCGGCCAGCTGGCCCGCCTCGGGCTCGGCCTCGTAGGGGGCGCGGACGCCGATCTCGAGGCCCTCGTGCCAGCCGTGGAAATGCCCGGCTAATTTGACAACGCGTTTTTTCCCGGTGAAGGCGCGGGCGAGACGAAGGGCCATGTGCGTCGCCTCGGTCCCCGAGGCGGTGAAGCGGAGGCGCTCGGCGCAGGGAACGAGTTTTTGCACCCACTCGCCCCATTCGACCTCTTTGGTGTGGCTCGCCCCGTAGTGGGTTCCCCGGGCGATCTGATCGCGCACGGCGTCCACGACATGCGGCGGGTTGTGGCCGAAAAGAAGGGCGCCGTGACCCATCCAGTAATCGACGTAGCGGTTGCCGTCGGCGTCCCACTTGTGGGCGCCCCCGGCCTTTTCGACGTAGATAGGAAAGGGCTGCATTCGCCGCGAGTCGTGGGTGACACCGTCGGGGAAAATTTTCCGGGCGCGCTCGAACAGGGCCTCGGAAGCGGGAAGCGCCTCGATGTAGCTGTTCTCGATGTTGTGCGGTGCGACCGGACGCTCCATGAAATTCTCCGTATCGGGTCAGATAAAGTATCGGGATCAGGCAAGCTGCTCGAAAACCTGCCTGACGATTCCCATTCCCTTTTCGATCGTGGCTTCGTCTACCGAGTATGTGAAGCGGAGGTGACCCTCGCCTGTCGTCCCGAACTCGGAGCCGCTTCGGGCGGCGACCCCGGCCTCCCAGATTCGCTGATTCACTTCCTTGGAGGGAAGCGGAAGCTCGTAGCGGCAATAGAGGTAGAAGCCGCCCTGCGGCTGGATGGGCACCATGCCGGGAATTTCGCCCGCCAGCCGGTACATCAAACTGCCGCGCTTATGGTATTCGCGGGCCATCTCGGCGACGCACTCCTGGGAGCCCCGGAGGGCCGCCGCCCCGGCCATCTGCACGAAGGAGCAGATGGGTCCGTTGATCGATCGGTGCACGCCGAAGAGGATGCTCGTCAGTCCCGGCGGAGTGACCATGTAGCCCAGCCGCCAGCCGGTCATCGAGTAGGTCTTGGAGAATGAGTTCAGTAGGATGATCCGGTCGCGATGCTCGGTGAAAGACAGCAGCGGAACGTGCTCGTAGCCAGGCTGGAGAATTTTTTCGTAGGCCTCGTCCGAGATCAGAAAAAGATCTTTTTCGGCGCAAAGCTCTGTGAGACCCTGGAGCGCCTCACGCCGATAGACCACCCCGGACGGGTTGTTCGGGTTGCAAAAAAGGATCAGGCGGGTTTTGTCCGTCACGGCGGCGCGCACGGCGTCCACGTCGATGTGGTATTCATCGTTGTGGGGCACGTAGACGGGAACGGCGCCGAGCTGTTCGATGACGTGGGCGTAGAGAGAAAAAGTCGGGTCCATGAGGATGGCTTCGTCGCCCGGGTCGAGGAAGGCGGTCATGACGGTATAGATTCCCGAGCTCGCGCCGTTCGTGGCGAACACCTCGTCAGGGGTGTATTCGGCGCCTGCCTCTTTGTGAATCGTCTCGCAGATGGCCTCGAGAAGTTCTGGTTCCCCGTAGCCGGGTGCGTAGAAGGTATATCCCGCGTCGATGGCGTCTTTCGCGGCCTGACTGATGTGCGGCGGGGTGGGGAAGGAGGGCGTTCCGGAGTCCAGCCGGGTCGTCCCCGGAGGCCGTTTCACGGTCATGTGTTTGGCGCGCTGGCCGCCGGAGGTATGCTGAACGTATCTGGATAATCGGGCCATTTGAAGAACTCCAAAATTATTGGGATAAAGATACGAAAACGATTATAAGTCGCCGGGCGGATTGCGACCAGCAGGGGGGGTGCTATGACGCAGGAGAAAAAACAGTTGTCCCTCGGCCGTCTCGCGCCGTTGATCCTGCTGGTTTTGGGGCTGGCGATGTTTTTCATTCTCGGCCTGGATCGGTATCTGAGCTTCGCCTCGCTTCGGGAGAACCGGAGCCTGCTGCTCGGCTGGGTGGACCGGTACGGGATCTCGGCAGCGATCGTCTACATCCTTACTTACGCGGCGGTTGTCGCATTTTCGCTGCCGGGCGGTGCGGTCATGAGCATCACCGGCGGGTTTCTCTTCGGCGTCGTCTGGGGGAGCCTCTATATCGTCATCGGGGCGACCGCAGGGGCGACGGCTCTCTTCATCATCGCCAAAACTTCGGTGGGGGATTATCTGCGTCTCAAGGCGGGTCCCTGGATGAGGCGGATGGAGGAAGGCTTCGGAGAGAATGCGCTCAGCTATCTCCTCGTCCTTCGTCTGGTGCCGCTGTTCCCGTTTTTCGTGGTAAATCTCGTCCCCGCCTTCCTGGGCGTTCCCCTCTCGACCTACGTGGTCGGCACTTTTTTCGGGATCATCCCGGGCGTCATTGTTTACGCTTCGGTGGGCGCGGGGCTCGGGAGCATCTTCGATTCGGGGAAGGAATTCACCCTGTCGGGGATCGTCACACCGCAAATACTGACGGCTCTCGTCGGCTTGGCGGTTCTCGCCCTGATTCCGGTTGTGTACAAAAAGATAAAGGCCCGCAAGGCCTGAGCGGATTTTCGTTCGTTTTCATATTTCGTTTGAATCTTCTGCGGGAGGGGAGTTCCTGTCAGAGGAAGCGTGCGTCTGTGTGCGCGGAAAAGTTTTTTCTCTCAATGGAGAAGAATGAAAATCCGGCGGACAGGCCGTTTGATAAGGAGCGAATCGATGGCTGAAAAGTATGACGCGATCATCATCGGAACGGGACAGTCCGGTCCCTCGCTGGCCATGAGGCTTACCGGCGCGGGAATGAAGGTGGCGGTCGTTGAGCGTCACCTGTTCGGGGGGACATGCGTCAACACGGGCTGCATCCCCACCAAAACGCTGGTCGCCAGTGCCCGGGCCGCCTACATGGCCAGGCGGGGCGCCGATTTTGGCGTGATGATCGGCGGGGAGGTTACCGTCGATATGAAAAAGGTCAAGGCCCGCAAGGACGAGTTGGTTCGGAGTTCGAACCAGGGTGTGGAGAAGTGGATGAAGACGATGGAGAACTGCACCGTCTACGAGGGACACGGGCGTTTTGAGAGCCCAAACAGAGTCCGCGTGGGCGAGGACCTGCTCGAGGCCGACAGGATATTCGTCAACACCGGGGCGCGGGCGTCCATCCCGCCGATCTCGGGTCTGGATAGCGTCGATTACTTCACGAACACCCAGATGATGGAGCTGGATTATCTTCCCGAGCATCTTCTCGTTTTGGGCGGCAGCTATATCGGTCTGGAATTTGGCCAGATGTACCGCCGGTTCGGAAGCGAGGTGACGGTGATTCAACGCGACCCGCGCCTCGTCTCGCGCGAGGATGAAGACGTGTCCGAGGCGGTCCGGGAGATTGTCGAGGGCGAGGGCGTCACTGTCTGTACCGACACCGGTGATCTGAAAATCGAAGATCGGGGCGGTAGAATTGCGATCCAGATGATGTGCGGCGGCGCGCCGAGGGAGGTGGTGGGCTCCCACCTTCTGGTCGCGACAGGACGCAGGCCGAACACGGACGATCTCGGCCTCGATAAGGCGGGGGTCGAGGTAAACGAGCGGGGCTACATCGAAGTGGATGACGAGCTGAAAACCAGTGTGCCGGGAATATGGGCCATCGGGGACTGCAACGGCCGGGGGGCCTTTACGCACACTTCTTATAACGATTTTGAGATCGTGGCGGCCAACCTGCTTGATGACGACCCGCGCCGGGTGAGCGACCGGATCATGGCGTATGCGCTCTACATCGACCCGCCGCTGGGGCGGGTGGGCATGACGGAGCGGCAGGTGCGCGAGTCGGGCCGCAAGGCGCTCGTGGCCAAGAAGCCGATGGCGCATATCGGCCGGGCGAAGGAAAAGAGCGAGACGCAGGGGTTTATGAAATTTCTGGTGGACGCCAAAAGCAAGGAGTTTCTCGGTGCAACGATCCTGGGAATCGGGGGGGATGAGATCATCCACGGCGTCCTGGACGTCATGTACGCCAAGGCGCCCTATACGGTGATTCAGCGGGCCATGCACATTCACCCGACCGTCTCGGAGCTCATCCCGACCACGCTCGCGGAACTCAAGCCTTTGGGATAAGATGAGACATCCCGAAACGAGAAGAGCACAGGCAACCGTGCCCTGAGGGTTGGTTTCTCCGGCGGGTTGTTCATCGGGGGGGCTGTTTGCGCAGAGAGGAAATTTACCATGTTCTCCAGAGATAAATCCGCTGGGGAAATCCGGGCGGACTTCCGGCGCGGCCTTGAGGGCGGGAAGCCCCTTCGCTTCCCGGGCGCATTCTCGCCGCTGGTGGCCCTGTTGATCGAAGAGCTCGGCTTCGACGGCGTTTATATTTCGGGCGGGGCGCTGGCGAACGACCTGGGTCTGCCGGACATCGGCCTGACGACGCTGACCGAGGTCAGCGGGCGAGGACGGGCGATCTCTCGCGTGACCTCGCTCCCCTCGATCATCGATATCGACACGGGCTTCGGCGAGCCGATGAACGTGGCGCGGACCATCGCGGAGCTGGAAGAGATGGGCATGGCCGGATGTCATCTGGAGGATCAGGTCAATCCCAAGCGCTGCGGCCATCTGGACGGCAAGCAGATTGTCTCTGTGGATGAGATGGCCCGGAAGATCCGGGTGGCCGCCGAGTCGAAGCGCGATCCGAATTTCCTGGTGATCGCGCGGACGGACTCCCGCGCAGTGGAAGGGCTGGAGCGCGCCATCGAACGGGCGAAGGCCTACGTGGACGCCGGGGCGGAGATGATCTTTCCCGAGGCGATGGCGGACGAGGGCGAGTTCGAGGCGTTTCGGGAGGCGATTGACGTTCCGCTGCTCGCCAACATGACCGAATTCGGGAAGTCGAGGCTCCTGAACTACGACCAGCTGAGCGGACTGGGATACAACCTGATCATCTATCCGGTAACGGCGCTGCGCCTCGCCATGAAGGCCATCGAGGATGGTCTGGCGAGCATCCTGAAAGAGGGCACGCAGGCGCATCTCATCAATCGGATGCAGCACCGAAAGCGCCTGTATGAAATCGTGAAGTACGAGAAATACAATGAGTTCGACGGAAATATTTTCAACTTCAAACTCCAGTGAGGTTTTGGTGACACAAGTCCAGTTCATGTGAAAGGGAATCCGATGCAATTCGGGCTTATGGTGAGGGGACAATCCGAGCAGGGCGAGGACATGAACGCCCGGTTTCAGGAACTGTGCGAGCAGGTGCGGCTGGCGGATCAACTGGGCTTCGCGTCCATCACGAAGGGATCGCACTACAGCGCCTATCCCCTTCAGGATTTCCAGCAGCTTCCTTTTCTGTCCCGAATGGCGGCGGAGGCGCCCAACCTTCGCCTCAACGCAGGCATCGTTCTTCTCTCGCTTCATAAACCACAGGATATCGCCGAGCAGCTTGCCTCGATCGACGTCATGACTGGTGGAAAGGTGATCTTTGGCGCGGGTCTGGGTTACCGGGAGGTGGAATTCAGGGCGTTTGGAACGACCCAGAAAGAGCGCGTGAAACGCTTTGTCGAGAATCTGGAGGCCATCAAGCGCCTATGGACCGAGGAAAAAGTGGACATGAAGGCCTCCCATTTCGAGCTCATCGGGGCTTCCTGCCCCACGAAGCCGATCCAGAAGCCGCATCCTCCGATCTGGATTGCCGCCAACAGCGATCCAGGCATCAAGCGCGCCGCCAAGTTGGGGGACTGCTGGTACATCAATCCGCACAACCGCCTCGATACCACCCAGCGGCAAATCGAGGTCTACAAGCAGGCGCTCGATGAAGCGGGAAAACCCTTTCCCGATGAACTGCCCATGCGGCGCGAGGTCTTCGTTGCCAAAACGCGGGAGGAGGCCATCAAACTCTGCCGCCCCCATCTCGAGATCAAGTACAAAGTCTACCACCAGTGGGGACAGGACAAGGCCATGCCCGAAGGCGATGATGATCTGGGGATGGATTTCGACGAGCTCATCCGGGATCGCTTTCTTCTGGGCTCGACCGACGAGGTGGCAGAGCAGATCATTGGGCTCTCGAAAACGCTCGGGGTGAACCATCTCATCATGAGCGTCCACTGGCCTGGCATGTCCCAGAGCCTTGTGCTCGATACGATGCGCCTTTTGGCGGAGGAGGTCTTTCCCAAGGTCCGCCAAGGGATTTGATTTTAATTTTGATTTATTTCTGAAGGAGCCACGTGACCCGTGAATTCGCCGCCCACTCCTGATGTCGTTCCGGACCGCGTACGCCACCTCCATCCCGCTGCCTGGCCCCAGTGGCCTTTTGACGAGCCGCCTGCCGTTCGGGAGCGCTCCGAGCCCCGGTACAATATTTCATCCGATTGCGACCTCATGATTCCCATGCGGGACGGCGTGCGTCTCGCGGCGGATGTCTACCGGCCCCGCTCGGCGGGCCAGAAATTTCCCGTCCTTCTTTCGCTCTCCCCCTATACGCGGGGCCTCCAGCTCACCGACGTGTGTCTCAGCCAGAATGAAGCCGGCATCACGCAATTTTGGGTGCCGCGCGGATATGTCCACCTCATCGTGGACGTTCGGGGGACCAACGACTCCGAGGGCAGCTACGACGACAAGGGAGAAAAAGAGCAGGCGGATTATGTGGATTTGATCGAGTGGGCGGGCTCTCAGCCCTGGTCCAACGGCTCGGTGGGGATGATGGGCTGTTCCTACTTCGCCGAGTCCCAGGTGCTCGCCGCTACGCATCAGCCCGAGGCGCTCAAGGCGATCTTTCCCTATGACGCATTTACGGATCTGTACCGCAACCGGAACTACCATGGCGGAATTCCGTATACCGGGTTCATGTGGAACTGGTTCTCGGCCGTGGCCAACCTGAATATCGGCAGTGAGCGGGTGGGCGACCCTTCGGGAATCCGGAAGATGATCCGGGAGGGAATTTGCTACGAGCGCCCGCTGGACGGCGATTACTACCGCACCCGCTCCCCTTACTACCGTCTCGATCGGATCAATATCCCCGTTTATTTCGGTTGCGACTGGGAATTCTGGTGGCTTCACCTGCCCGGTTCCTTCGACGGCTGGGAGGGTGTGAGCGGTGTGCCCAAGCGGATGCTCATCGGCCCCCGGCCGAGGCCCTGGCGTCCCTTCGCCGTCTATCACGAGGAAGCCCTGCGCTGGTACGACCAATGGCTCAAGGGGATGGACACCGGCGTCATGGAAGGTCCGCCCATCCAGCTCTACATCCAGGGGGAGGATCGCTGGCGCGGGGAGAACGAATGGCCCCTGGCGCGGGCCGAGTGGCGGCGGTTCTACCTGGGCGGTCCTTCCGGTGGACTGGAGGGGACGCTCTCGGATTCCGCCGGCGGCGGGGGGGAGCGGAGCTACGTGAACGATCCGGCCGGCAAGAATTATCGTTACGGCCAGCCCAGGCTGATCTACCGCTCCGAGCCACTAGATGCGCCCCTTGAGATCACGGGTCCGCTGGCGCTTCACCTCGTGGCGCGATCCTCCGCAGAGAACACGGACTGGCTGGTGACCTTCGGCGATGAGGCGCCGGACGGCTCGGTTCGGACCCTCACGGCGGGCTGGCTCCGCGCCTCCCACCGGGAGCTGGACGAGGCGCGCTCCAGGCCGGGCCGCCCTTGGCATCCGCACACCGGGGAGTTGCCGCTGACGCCGGGTCAGGAGGAAGTTTTTGAAATCGGCCTGGTGCCGACCTGCAATGTGTTTCATCCGGGCCATAGGCTCCGGCTGGAGGTTTCGAGTTGCGCCTCGGCAGCGGACAGGACGAATTATCTGGACACCCTTCTCCTTCGCGCCGAGAACACCGTCCTGGAGGGAGGTGAAGGGTCGTATCTCGAGGTGTCGATGATCCCCCGGTAAAGCGCGGGAGTCGTCCTCAGGCCGGAATTTCAAATGAGGAAAGCAATCATGAATGTTCAAAGCCGCCGCCGAATCGATCCCAACAGCGCCCGGCACATTCATCCGGCGATCTGGCCCCAGTGGCCGTTCGACGAGCCTCCGAAGGTCCGCGAATGCTCGAAGCCCACGTACAACATCTTTTCCGAATACGACCTCATGATCCCGATGCGGGACGGTGTTCGTCTCGCGGCGGACATCCACCGGCCCCGCGCAGCGGGCCAGAAGTTTCCCGCGCTCCTATCGGTGTCCCCCTACACGAAGGGCCTCCAGCTTACGGAAGTGCCCATCGGCCAGAATGAAGCGGGCATCACCGAGTTCTGGGTAGCGCGGGGATATGTCCACGTCATCGTGGAATGCCGGGGTTCGGGCGATTCGGAGGGGAGCTACGACGACAAGGCGGAAAAGGAGCAGACGGACTATGTCGATCTCATCGAATGGTGCGCCGCGCAGCCCTGGTGCAACGGCTCGGTCGGGATGATCGGCTGTTCCTACTTTGCGCTGGCGCAGCTTCTGGCGGCTATCCATCAGCCCGAGCCGCTCAAGGCGATCTTCCCTTACGACGCCTACACCGATATGTACCGTCACCGCTCCACCCACGGCGGGGTTCCGCATACCGGGTTCATGATGACGTGGTTCTCCGCGGTGGCCAATCTGAATCTCACGAGCGGGCGGCTGGCGGACCCTTCCGGCCTTCAAAGGATGTTCTCCGACAGTCTTGGACTTGCGCATCCCTTCGACGGCGAGCATTTCCAGAAGCGATCGCCCGGTCTTTATCTCGACCGAATCAAGACGCCGACCTACTTCGGCTGCGACTGGTCTTTCTGGTGGCTTCATCTCTCGGGCGTATTTACGGGATGGGAAGGAGTGGGGGACATCCCGAAGCGAATGCTCGTGGGGCCTTCTCCACAGCCCCGTCGGCCTTTTGGCGCGTTCCATGAAGAGGCGTTGCGCTGGTACGACCATTGGCTGAAGGGGATGGATACCGGCGTCATGGAAGGCCCGCCCATCCAGCTTTACATCCGGGGAGAGGACCACTGGCGATCGGAAGAGGAATGGCCCTTGAAGCGCTCCGACTGGCGCCGCTTCTATCTCGGCGGTCCTTCCGACGGTCTGGAGGGAACCCTCTCGGAGACGCCGGACGGCGGCGGCGAGCGGACCTATTCCGCCGATCCGATCCAGCCCGAGTGGCGTCTCGGGAATCCCCGGCTCATCTACCGAACCGACCCGATGGCCGCGCCGCTTGAGATCACGGGCCCGCTCTCGCTTCATTTGAAGGCGCGCTCCTCGGCGGAGGACGTGGACTGGTTCATCGTTATGCAGGACGAGGCGCCGGACGGCTCTGTGCAGACGCTGACGAAAGGGTGGCTGCGCGCCTCCCACCGCGAGGTGGACGAGTCACGCTCCAGGCCGGGGAGCCCCTGGCATCCTCATTCGCGCTCGGTGCCCCTGACGCCGGGCCAGGAGGAGATGTTCGAGATCGAAATCATTCCCACCTGCAACGTATTTCAGCCGGGTCACCGGCTGCGCCTGGAAATCGGGAGCAGCGCTGACATCTCGAATCGGGTGGGATATCATGAGGCCTTGCCGGTCCAAGCCGAAAACACGATTTTGGAGGGTGGGGAAGGTTCTTATCTCTTTGCCCCGGTTATCTCGCGGTAATGTTAATCCGCGTTTCGAAACGGGCGCGAGGTTGCGTATATTCGATTTTTGTACCGGAAGTTCAATTTCTCGCAATTCAAGGAATTCAAACTTCATGAGCGGAAATATCTTAACGGTTGATGTGGCGTGGATGAAAGAGGGGAAGCGGATTCGGGCCTCGGCCCGGGGGAACGAGCTCATCGTGGACCGGATATATGAAGACGGCCGCGATGGAATGGGGTTTCGCCCGACCGAGCTGATTCTTTCCGGCCTCGGCTCCTGAATGACGTCCAACGTTCTGGAGTTTTGCCGGAACATGAATATTCCCCTTGAAAAACTATCTATCCGGATGGAGGGAAAGCGGGAGGCCAATCCCGATCGGGTGAGCGAGATTCGGGCCACGATGGAGATATCCGGAGAGATTCCCCCGGAGCGTGTGGAGACCATCAAGCGCGTGGCGAAAGGATGCCGGATTCACAACACGCTTACGCGCCCGCCCCGGATAGATGTCGATTTGCAACTGATCGATAGCCGGTCGGAACAGTCGGCTTAAGCACAAATAAGGGAAGAGAACATGGGTATGGAACTGGCGTGGTATCTCTCCTGTGACGGGGACAGCCCCTACCTGGGCATCAGGCTGCCCGAGTACATGCCGAGTTTCGAGAGTTTCACGCGGATCGCGAAAAACGCCGAGCGGAGCGGATTCACGACCATCCTCGTGCCCACCGCTCAGGTGAGCGCCCACTACGGGGCCGAAGCGCCCACTTGGGACAGCGTGGTCAACGCGACCGTCATCGCCCCCGCCACCCGGACCATTAAGCTTTTGCTGGCCGTCCGCGTCGGAACGGTGGACCCGGCCATCTGCGCGCGAACGCTCGCTTCGCTCGATCACCTCTCGGGCGGGCGGATCCTCTACAACATCGTGACCGGCGGCGCGGCGCTCTCGATGTACGGGGAGAATGTCGAGCACGACAGGCGCTATCAGCGAACGGAAGAGTTCATGGATGTGCTCGACGGGCTCTGGACCAAGAAGCGCTTTTCCTATGACGGCGAGTTTTATCGTCTGAAGAACGCCACCCTTTATCCCAAGCCGCTCCAGTCGCCGCGGATTCCGTTTTTCGTGGCGGGTTCCTCCGAGCCCGCACGCGATATCGCCGCCCGGAAGGCCGAGTATGCCGTCTTCTGGGGCGAGAACCCGCAACAGGTCCGCGAGCGCGTCGAGGACATGGAGCGGCGGGTGGAAGAAACGGGCCGGAAGCTCAAGTACGTCACCCGGTTCCACATCATCGCCCGCGAGACGGAAGAAGAAGCCTACGAGGCGGCCGAGGAACTCCTCTCCCGGGTCGATCCCGAAGTGCTGGCGCAGCGAGGGAAAACGCTCGCCGCCTACGACAGCCAGGGAACGCAGGACCAGCAGGCCCGGGTCCACGAAGAAAGGGTCGGCCCCAACCTCTGGAGCGGAATGGGGCGGATTCGCGACGGCGCCGCCGTTTCCATCGTCGGCTCCTACGAACAATGCGCCGCGAAAATCATCGAGTTCGAAAAAGCGGGGATTGACATGCTCATCCTTTCGGGATTTCCGCTCCACAGCGAATGCGAACGCGTGGGCCAACATGTCATCCCGCTGGTGCGCGAGATGGAACGCAAACTCGCAACGCCATAACCCAAAATTCATAGGAGATTTTATCCATGGCATCACCGCTGGTAACAACCTCGTGGCTGGAGGAACACCTCGAAGACCCAAACGTCCGCATCGTCGAAGTCGCCTTTGCCGACGATGACACGAAATATAATGAGGGACACATCCCCGGAGCGGTCTGGTTCTACTGGAAAGATCTGTGCTGGCACGAGGCCGACCGCGAGTTTCTCACGCCCGAGGAGATGGCGGAGCGTCTCGGGAAAATCGGCGTCGGCCCGGACACCACACTCGTGCTGTACGGCGATCCGGTCCAGTTCGGCACCTACGCCTTCTGGGCACTCACCATGAGCGGCCATGCCGACCTCCGGCTCCTCGACGGGACGAAGACGAAATGGGTGAACGAGAGCCGCCCGCTCTCGAAGGAAATTCCCGGCTTCGATCCCGTCGCGTATACGCCCGGCCGGGGCGATTCCTCGATGCGCGTGGGGCGGGACGATGTCAAAGCCAAACTCGGCCAGCCCGGGCGGCTCCTGCTCGATGTCCGCTCGCCCGAGGAATACAACGGCGAGCGGGTGATGCCCCCGCCGAACTTCGATCACGGCGCCGAGCGGAAGGGGCGCATTCCCGGCGCGGTGCATCTTTTCTACCGGAACATCGTGAACGAGGACGACACTTATAAGAGCCCTGACGACCTTCGCGCCCTGTTCGATTCGGCCGGGGCCACACCGGAGAAAGCGGGCGAAGTTGTCTCCTACTGCCGACTCAGCCACCGGGCGACGCTCGCGTGGTTCGCAATGAAGTTCATTCTTGGCTACGAGAACGCGAAGATTTACGATGGCTCCTGGACGGAATGGGGCAGCATCGTCGGCTTTCCGATTGAAAAATAATGAATTGCGGATGAAATTTCCTCGCCGCTTGCGGGAGAGAAAGCGCCGCCGGATATTGGTAAAGAGCAGGCGTGCCGCTGAGATTGGTCGTCTTCCACAATTGAGCATTTGTTTTTTCTCTTGCCCGCCATTCGACTGCAGATTCAAGGAGCCTCCCCAATGTTTTTCGAGCAGGTTGTACGGACGGAAACAGGTTGTGCCTCTTATGTGGTCGGTTGTCCGGGAGGCGGCGTCTGCGCCGTCATCGATCCTCTCTGGGATCCAGAGCCGTTCATTCAAATCGCCCGAAAGCAGGGCGTCTCGATCCGCTACATCATTGACACCCACAGCCATGCCGATCATGTTTCCGGCGCGCGCCGTTTGGCCGAAGCGACTGGTGGCGAACTCCTTCTTCATCAGGATGCCGAGATTACTTACCCCGCCACCCGTGTCCAGGATGGCGACCTCTTCGAGATCGGGTCTGTCCGGCTGGAAGTCATGCACACGCCGGGACACCGGCCCGAGCACATCATCGTTGCCATCTCCGATCTCACCCGATCGGATGAGCCCTGGATGCTCTGCACAGGGGATTTTCTCCTGGTCGGCGACGTTGCACGTCCGGATCTCGCCCAGGGAGGAGAAGAGGGCGCCGCGCGGCTTTTCGACGAGGCCATCCCCCGTCTCGCCAGCCTGCCCGATTATGTCGAGGTGTACCCCGGCCACGTCGGTGGCTCGACATGAGGACGCTCGCTGAGTGGCAAGTTTGCCACAACGCTCGGCTTTGAGCGGCAGCATAACAACTCCCTCCAGTTCGAGGATCGGGAGGCGTTCATCCGCTACATGGTTGAGGGACAGCCGAGCCGTCCCGCGAACATCGAAAACATCGTCGCCATCAACCAGGGCCGCCTTCCCCTGAGCATGGCCGTACCCGAGGTACCCTCATTTGAGCCAAAGGAGGCGACGCGTCTCCTGAAGGAAAATCCCTCCTGGCGCGTCCTCGATACGCGCGAATCCGCCGCCTTCGGCAAGGGTTACATCCCCGGCGCTATCAACGTTCAACTTTCCAGTCCCGAGTTCGAACAGCGAATCGGGTGGGTATTCGGTCTGGAGACGCCGGTTCTTCTCCTGACCGCCCGTAAAAGCGACCTCCGCCTTGACTTGAACAAGATGGCTTTTCTGTGGCTCTATCATCGGGT
>CAMYJL010000022.1 GCA_947258645.1 uncultured Nitrospinota bacterium | reverse complement strand
GCATGACGCCGAAAACCACAAAACCCGTTCCCGCCAGAACGGCCACTCCCGGACGCTCGCCGAGGAAGACGACAGCGAGGAACAGCGCCAGCAGGGGGGCGGTGGTCATGATGGTGGTCATGCGCGGGGGGCCGATGGTGAAGATCCCCTTGTAGTAAACGAAGCGCCCGTAGCTGTATGCCGTAAAGCCGAGCAGGGTGAACCAGGCCATCCCCTCCAGGCTCGCCTGTCCTTCTTCGTAAAAAATGAATCCCAAGATTCCGAGGACAACGACGTTGATAGCGTTCGTCAAGACGGACGCCGCCAGCACGCCCATCCGCCGAAGCGAGCGGGCAGAGGCGACACCCTGAAACGCCAAGACGATGGCCGCGATAAACGCCCATAAGATGCCCGCCGTATTGTCGGCCAATTCTGTTACCTCAAAAACACTGCGATCAGCCGTGCCGCCCGATTCCAATGGCGGCCATTCCAACTGCAGTGATCAGGATGCCTATCACAACCCTTGGATTCAAACGCTCCAGGTCGCGCAGGAATATAGCAGAAAGGATCATGACGAAGACTGGAGCGACGCTCACGATTGGGATCGCAAGGGAGAGCTGGCCCATGAGCGTTGTGTTCATGAAGATTTGATGCACGCTGCTCAGAAAAATGCCCGCGATGACAGCCGGCACAACGGCCATGCCGGCGTTTCCCCAGCTGGTGTCCCTCTTCGGAAGGTAGGGGCTCATCATCATCCCCGCCGGGAGGGCGACGAATGCCGACCAGGACGTCAGGAGAGCGGCGGCCGGCATGACGTTCATGCCCCGGTTTCGCATGTAGCTTCCGGCCACGAACACGAGCGTGCAGGCCACCGACCATCCGATGCCGGCCTGAAGCCATCTTCCCTTCACGGGGGAGTAGCAGACGGTGCTCACCCCGCAGATGACCAGGGCAGTACCGGCGAGAACGAGCAGTCCCGGGCGCTCGCCCAGCAGGAGAACAGCGACCAGCAGGGCCGGAAGGGGAGAGAGGCTGGTGATGGTGATGTGGCGCGAGGGGCCCATGGCGCGCATCCCGTTCAGGAACATCCATCTGTTGAGGCTAAAGTTAAAAACCCCCAGCACCGCAAACCATGCAAATCCTTCCCATCTCCAAATTGAGAAGTCCGTGATCCAGAGCCCATAGACCCCGAGAACGAGAGCGTTTCCCAGGTTAGTGATCTGAGCGAGAGCCATTGTACCCATTCTGACTAATGCCCGGGCCAGGACAATATTGGTCCCGGCCGCCAGCAGGGCCGTCACGAGAGCCAGAAGGACGGTTTCGGTCTCGGGGGTCACAAAATCTCCCTTAACCAGCAATGGGGACGGAACAGAAACATATATCGATAGGAGCGGATGTACCAAGACATCTACCACAGGAAAGAGCGGGAGCCGAATCCCGGTAAATTTTCGGAAAAAACGCGTTTAGCCATTTCGGGAGAATTCGGATTCCGGTTATTACTGGCCTTGAAAAAGTCTTTTGCCATTGCAAGAAAGAGCTAGGTGATGGAAAATGAACTAGATAGCCGGTTTTTTCGCTGTCCTTTCATCGCATGAAGAAAAACTGACGGAATATCATACTGTTACACGACGTATTTTGGACAATGCAACTCTTCCGATCCGGATGTTGAAACGCGTATATTTTTGCCGGCAGGTGACACCAGCCCGTGAATAATGATCCCGGTAATACCGGAACAGCCGCTGAAGGAGACAGGATTTATCGATGACCTGAAATGGAACCTGAAACGTCATAATCACCGGTATGTCGCCGGCACTTCGTCGATAAATTTGGAAAGGGAAAAAGTCCATCATGAAATCAACAAGTCAAATTAACCCGTCATGGGCGGGTCCGATCAAAAAGCTGGGAATCGGGGCGCTATTTGTTGCGGTGGCTGTGTTCATTTTCGCCCAGTCGGGATCGACCGCCACCGGTCAGGTCCAGGGTCTGCCCTCGCTGGCCGATCTTGCCGAGCGTCTCAAGCCCTCGGTGGTAAATATCAGCTCCGAAACAGTCGTAAAGACGCCTCAGGGCGGCATTCCCGGTATTCCCGGCTCTCCGGGCGATCCCTGGAACGAATTTTTCCGGCGCTTTTTCGAGGGTCCCGGCGGACCCGGATTTCCCGGAGGACCCCGGCAATCTCCCCGGAAACGGCAAAACCTCGGCTCCGGGCTTATCGTTGATTCCAAAGAAGGGCTGGTCCTGACGAATAACCACGTCGTGGAAAAAGCTACCAAAATCACGGTGACCACCCTTGATCAGAAACAGCGCAAAGCCACCATCGTCGGGCGCGACCCGCGGACGGACCTCGCCCTCCTGCGGGTGGAGATAAAAAAGGGGGAAACCCTCCCCGCCGTGAAACTGGGAGACAGCGATAAGCTGCGCGTCGGGGACTGGGTCATGGCCATCGGAAATCCATTCGGCCTCGCCCTGACCGTCACCGCCGGCATCGTCAGCGCCAAGGGACGAGTCATAGGGGCCGGCCCTTACGACGATTTCATCCAAACCGACGCCTCGATCAACCCAGGAAACAGTGGCGGACCCCTCTTCAATCTCGACGGGGAGGTGGTGGGTATCAACACCGCGATATTCAGCCGCGGCGGGGGCAACATCGGCATCGGTTTCGCCATCCCGGTGAACATGGCCAAGAATCTGATGCCGCAGCTCCGCAAAGGGTCCGTCGTTCGTGGCTTCCTCGGCGTGACGATTCAAACAGTCAATGCCGCCATGGCCAAGGCCCTGGGGCTAAAGGAGAAGAGAGGCGTTCTCGTGGCCTCCGTGGCGGAGGATGGACCCGCCGCCAAGGCAGGTATCAAGCGAGGAGATCTGATCCTCTCCCTGAACGGGGAAACGGTGAATGCCCCCCGTGAGCTTTCCAAAATGGCGGCCCGGCTTTCCCCCGGGAGCAAAGCCAGGTTGAAAATCATCCGGAAGGGAAAGGACAAGACCGTCACACTCACGGCCGGAAAATTGCCCGATCAGAACCAAGTGGCGGCTCTCCCCTCCAAAGAAAAAGTGGGCCAAAAGCTGGGGATACAAGGAGAAAATCTCACCCCCGAAGTGGCCCGGCAACTCGGTACGCGGTCCACCCAAGGCGTTGTCATCATGAGCGTGAAGCCGGGCAGCCCTGCCGCCAAGGCCGGCTTGCGGCGGGGAGATGTGATCATCGAAGCGAACCAGAAAACGGTGAACAACGTCCAAAATTTGACGAAGGCCCTGAAGGACAAGAAAAACGAGAGCAACCTCTTCCTTATCGAACGGCGCGGCAACACGCATTATGTCGTCATCGAGAGAATAGGCTAGCGCTGGGAGAACGCATGGCGAAAGCAGTCGGAACGAGCGAAAGCCTGATCGAAGCGGCATCCGCCATCTGCGAGCAGTTGGGGGCCCGGGCTGTTTTTGTCCACGCGGACGCCCTGAAGGATCTGGACATGTTGTCCCAGCTCCCCACAAGCGTGGAACGGTTCGTCACGACCTGCTCACCTGAGCTGTATGAAGCACTGGAAGATGAGGCGTGCCACATCTTCCAGCTTCCGGCGCTTTCCCTCAACCGGATAGACGCGATCAAAATGGGGGTAGTCATCGCCTTGAGCGAAGGCGCCATCTCGAAAGAAGATACCCTCGTCTGCCTCGCCGGCCTTTCGGAAATTGGCGACATTGACACGCTCATCACGTTCCGGCCGGATCAGGAAAAAGAGATTCTGCTCACATCCGAGACCCAGAACGAACTGAATGGGATCGACCCCAAAGTGTTTGAGACAACCCTTTCCCTGGCGTTGGAGCTCGCGGCCGAGGGGAGGGAGGGAAGGCCCCGGGGGGCTCTTCTCGTGCTGGGAGATCATGATATCGTCCTCCAGTACTCACGCCAGATGGTCATCAACCCGTTCCACGGTTATCCTGAAGAGCAGCGGAACATCATGGACCCTTCGCTTCGGGAAACTATCAAGGAATTCAGCGCCATCGACGGCGCGTTTGTCATCCGGGGCGACGGCGTGATTGAAGCCGCCGGGCGGCACCTGAACGCCGCGGCGGATGTTGACCTTCCTCCCGGGCTTGGCGCCCGGCACATGGCGGCGGCGGGTATTTCGGACGTAAGCGCAGCGACGTCATTTGCAATCAGCGAATCGACGGGTACCGTGAGTGTATTCAAGAACGGAAAAATCTTCATGCAAATCGGCAAATCACAGCCGGCAAAAAACAAGAAGAAGAAAAAACCATAATCACCTGATCATCCCTTATTCGGAGAACGGAAAAAGATGAATGCCTACAGCAGACTGTTCGGCCTCCTAGTTGCGGTCATCGGCGGAGTCCTCGGCCTGGCCTCGCTCATCATGATGCTGGACATGGTAGGGGTTTCACTTTTCTAGCTCACCGTGGGGTTTCGCCCCAATGAATCTCGACACATTCGAGCGGTACAAAAACAATCAGTATTTATCTCCTATCACCACGGACACCCTCCAAACCCTGGGCGAGCACTGCGGTCTATCGCCCGGCTCCAACGTCCTCGCCGTGGACTGCGGAACCGGGGGCGCCGCCATTGCGCTCGCCGAAAAGTTCGGGTGCTTGGTGACCGGCACCGAATCCCGGCCGGAATTCGCCGAAGAGGCCCGGAAGCGCGCTATTTTCGGTGACCTGCATCTCCTCGTGAATATCATCGATACGGAAGAGGGCGATCTTCTCTTCGACGACGCATTTTTCGATTTGGCCGTATCAATTGGCCTCCCCTACCCGTACAATTCTGTTGTGGTGGCCCATGATCTCGCCCGCATGGTTCGCCCCGGCGGGTGGATCGCGATCTCTGAGCTTGTCTGGAAACCCGGCGCTCCTCAGAAGGCAACCGATGCCGTCCGCGGGTGGGTCAGCGGGTTCGCTCCGGCCGAAGTCGCAGATATGGAAGACCGGAAAATACGATTTCAAACAGAAGGGTTTCAGGTCGAATGGGCCGCGATGGAAAAAGATGCGTCCTGGGAGAGCTACTACGCACCCCAGGCCCACTCTATCCTGGAAAATCGACTGGAATACCAAAACTCCTCCGACGCCCTTTCAACGTTAACCCAGTGGCAGAACGAGCTCGAGCTCTATCACAGCGGAGGCGGAAAAGAATCCCTGGGCTACGCCTGTTTTTTGCTCCGCAGGCCATGAACGGGAAACGCAGCCGCCATACATCCTGATTGCAAGTCGCTGCAGGGCGCCCCGAAATACCGCGGCTCCCGAAAGGGTGGATGAATGAACGCTTCAGCTGAAAGCGAGAAGCTGAAAATCCGGACGCTGGGCGTGCTGACCGGCGGCGGCGACTGCCCGGGCCTGAACGCCGTCATCCGGGCCATTGTCCTCACGGCGGAGCGCTCAAACGTACGGGTTCTGGGAATTCGAAACGCTTTCAGCGGTCTGATTCACAAGCGGTTTACCGAACTCGAGGCCGTTGAGGTCGATCCACTTCTTCAACGGGGTGGAACGATTCTCGGAAGCTCGAACCGTGACAATCCCTTCAAGTACCTGATGACCATCAATGGAAAACACCAGCCGGTCGATGTGTCCGAAACGGTGATCGACAATTTCAAGGAGATGGGACTTGACGGCCTCATCGCCATCGGCGGCGATGGAACCTTGAAGATCACCTACGATCTCGTAAAAAAGGGCATCCCCGCCATCTGTGTACCCAAAACGATCGACAACGACCTCATGGCGACCGACGTGACCTTCGGCTTCGATACCGCGGTTGGCGTCGCCACCGAGGCCATCGATCGCATCCGGACAACGGCCGAGAGCCACGGCCGCCTGATGGTCGTCGAGGTCATGGGCCGGAACGCCGGGTGGATCGCGCTCTTCTCGGGCCTTGCCGGCGGGGCGGACGTAATACTCCTGCCGGAGATCCCTTTTTCTATCGGGGCAATCGCCAACGCCATCCACGAAGATCGGGCGGCGGGAAAGAATTTCAGCATCATCGTCGTCGCCGAAGGCGCTCATGAAATCGGCGGTGACGTGGTCGTCAAAAGAACCGTGGACGACCCGACGGAGCCCCGCCGCCTGGGCGGTGTTGGAAATCTCGTCGGGCAACTCCTCGAGGAGCAGACGGGAATCGATACACGGGTCACCATCCTGGGCCACATTCAGCGCGGCGGCACACCCTCGACCTATGACCGCAATCTGTCCACCCGGTTCGGCGTCCACGCCGCGAAAAACGCCATTGAAGGGAATTTCGGCTATCTGATAGCTTTACAAAGTGGGAAGATCGAACTGGTCCCCCTGGCCGAGGCCGCGAAAGGCCAACGCCTGGTATCGCCCGACAACGATTTCATACGCGTCGCCCGGTCGATTGGAATCTCCTTCGGCGATGAAATCTGACATTCCGGCCCATCCCGACCTTAGGGAGCATTCATGAACGAAATTATTTCCCTGTCCGTCCACGAATTGATCGAAAAACTTCGTGCGCGGGAGGTTTCATCCGAAGAAGCCACCCGGGCCTACCTCGGCCGCATCGAAGAAACCGAGGAAAGGGTCCACGCCTATCTCAGCGTCCTCGAAGAAGAAGCCCTCGCCGCTGCCCAGGAGGCCGACAAACGCCTTGCGGGCGGGGACAATGACGCTTCGCCCCTTCTCGGCGTTCCGGTGGCGGTGAAAGACCTCCTCTGCATGAAGGGAACGCCCACCACTTGCGCTTCCAAATTTCTCGAAAATTTCATCTCCCCCTACGATGCCACCGCCGTACGCCTTCTCAAGGAGGCCGGTGCCGTCATCCTCGGAAAAGCCAATATGGACGAATTCGCCATGGGCTCGTCAACCGAACACAGCGCCTACGGCCCCTCCCGGAACCCCTGGAACCTCGAAACCATCCCCGGGGGGAGCAGCGGCGGCTCGGCCGCCACAGTGGCGGCGCGCTCATGCGCAGCCTCGCTCGGCTCCGACACCGGGGGCTCCATCCGCCAGCCCGCCGCCTGCTGCGGCGTGGTCGGCATGAAGCCCACCTACGGGCGCGTCTCGCGCTACGGCCTGATCGCATTCGCGAGCTCGCTCGATCAGATAGGACCCTTCGCCCGGAACGTGCGCGACTGCGCCATCATGCTGAACGCCGTCAGCGGACACGACCCGCTGGACTCCACCTCGACGGATGAATCCGTCCCCGACTTCACGGGGGATCTGGGCGCCGGCGCCAAGGGGTTGCGAATCGGAATTCCGAAAGAATACTTCATCGATGGAATGGACCCGGACGTTGAGTCCGCCGTGCAAAACGCGATCAAGACGATGGAAGAAAACGGGGCGGAGATACACGAAATCTCGCTCCCCCACTCCCAGTACGCGCTGCCGGTCTACTACATCATCGCCTCCGCCGAGGCCAGCAGCAATCTCGCCCGCTATGACGGCGTCCGCTACGGGCTGCGCGCCAACGGAAACTCGGAAGAATACGGCCCCCTCTACGGCATGTACGCGGCGAGCCGCGAGGAGGGATTCGGCGAGGAGGTCAAGCGCCGCATCATGCTCGGTACCTACGCCCTCTCGTCGGGCTACTACGACGCCTACTACACCAAGGCACAGCGGGTACGGACCCTCATCTGCCGGGAGTTCGAAGATGTTTTTCAGAATGTGGATGTTATCATGTCCGCCACGGCGCCGACTCCGGCGTTTCGCTTCGGCGAGCGGATGGACGACCCGATTAGCATGTACCTTTCCGACATTCTGACGATTCCCTGCAACCTGGCGGGTCTTCCCGGGATCAGCCAGCCCTGCGGCGTGACCTCATTGGATCTTCCGATCGGACTGCAAATCATAGGAAAACCTTTCGGTGAAACCACCGTTTTGCGGGCCGCGGCGGCTTTCGAGAAGGCCACCGATCATCATCTTGCCCTTTCCCCACTTTAACCGCCCGGAGAATATAAAACCTTGAGCGGCACCCATGAGATAACCGAACTCCTCGGCGACGGCATCGCCGATGAGTTGCGCGAGAGCGTACACGCGGTGGCGGAAGTGCTGCCGGGAATCTACACCTTCGATACGATGGACCTTGCCTACGAGAACCGCCGAAAGGAAGGACGCGAGCTCTACGACCGGTCGGTGGCATCGATGCAGCGCACCGGTGTGGGATTCAAGTATCCCACCGCCACCATCGAGGAAAGTCCGAACGCCGTTCTCCGCAAGCTATTGAAGTTCTCCGTCATCCACCGGCCGATCTCGTCGATTCCCGGCATCAAGACCAACTTCACCGGGAAACTCGATCTCGACATCATCCGCATCGCCACGGGGGGAACCTACGACGACCCGGGGCAGATGATCGGCGATTACGCGGCTGCCAGCCTCCGGATCGTGGACCGCAAGACCTGCGAGCAGGCGGCGCGCTACGCTTTCTCCGTCGCCATGCGCGAGCGCAAGTCGCTGACCTCGTCCAGCAAGTACACCATCCAGCGGATCACGGACGGCCTGTTTGAAGACATCGTCCAGGAGGTCGCAAACGAATTTCAGTACTCGGGCCAGATCGAGCACCGCCGCGAGCTTTTCGACGCCCTCCTGGCGAAACTCGTCATGGACCCCGAAAATTTTCAGGTCGTTCTCGTCCTGAACGAGTATGGAGACTTTCTTTCCGACCTGGCAAGCGGCATGGTGGGCAGTCTCGGGCTCGGTGCTTCCGTCTCGCTCGCGTTTTCCGAAAAGGGCCAGGTGGCGGCCGCCATGTTCGACGCCACACACGGGACGGCACCCGACATCGCCGGGCAAAACAAGGCGAACCCGACCGCCATTCTTCTCGCTTTCTCGATGATGCTGAAACACCTCGGAGACACGCAGTCGGGGGAAGCGTTGCGCAAGGGGCTGTTCGAATGCCTCGACGCTGGAGAGACAACCGGCGACATCGGCGGCCCCCACAACACGGAATCTTTCACACGGGAGGTCATCGAGCGTGTCCGGGCCAATCTCGCGGAGTAGACTGCCGCGAAATTTCGTTGTTCTCGCTCGAAGATGAAGCAAAGTACCGTTTCCGCTCCGGTCGCTCCGGACAGGCAAAAACTGTGACTCTACATATTCTTTTCGAGAGGATCTGACGATAGATGGATTTTGAGACAATCATCGGGCTGGAGGTTCACGCCCAGCTGAAAACCCATAGCAAAATTTTCTGCGGCTCAAGCGCCGCCTTTGGCGGCGCTCCGAACGAGCACACCTGCACGGTGGACCTCGGGCTTCCGGGCGTGCTTCCCGTCCTGAACCGTCAGGTGGTCGAATTCACCATCCGAATCGGCCTCGCCGTCGGCGCGAAGATCGTGCCCTCCTGCCGCTTCGCCCGGAAACATTACTTTTACCCGGACCTGCCCAAAGGCTATCAGATCAGCCAGTACGAACAACCCATCTGCGAGGGCGGGGAAATTCATATTTTCCTGAAAAACGGCGAAGAGCGCATCATCAACCTCACGCGAATTCACATGGAAGAAGACGCCGGAAAACTCATCCACGGAGATGAGATCGGCGACGCCTCCCATTCTTTCGTGGATCTGAACCGGGCGGGCGTACCCCTCCTGGAGATCGTCAGCGAACCGGATCTCCGCACCGCCGAGGAGGCAGAGACCTATCTTCGAAAACTCCACACACTGGTCCGCTACCTCGATATCTGCGACGGCAACATGCAGGAAGGGAGCCTCCGCTGCGACGCGAACATATCGATCCGCCCCAGGGGGACCGACAACTTCGGCGAGAAGGTGGAAATCAAGAACATGAATTCGTTCCGGAACCTGCGCCGGGCGATTGAATACGAGGAAGAGCGCCAGCGCGCGACCCTCGAGGCGGGCGGTCAAATCATTCAGGAAACCCGGCTCTGGGATGACCCCTCGGGACCGACGCAGCCGATGCGCACCAAGGAATACGCCCACGACTACCGCTACTTCCCGGACCCGGACCTCGTACCGCTCCAGATCGGCAAGAAATGGCTCAACGAAGTCCGCCGGAAAATGCCCGAGCTGCCGGACGACAAGCGGGAACGCTTTCAGAAGGAATACAAACTCCCACTCTACGACGCGGAGGTGCTCACGGCCGAGCGCGACCTCGCGGATTATTTCGAGAAAGCCGCCGGCGCGGCGGGAGCGGACTACGCCAAGCTGGTGAGCAACTGGGTGATGGGCGACGTGCTTCGCGTCCTCAACGAGAAGAAGGCGGACATCGAAAATTGTCCCGTGACGGCGGACCATCTCGCCAAAATGATCGGTCTCATCGGGGACGGAACCATCAGCGGAAAAATCGCCAAAAGCGTATTCGACATCATGGCGGATACCGGCAAGGATCCGGAGACCATCGTCGAGGAACAAGGCCTTCGCCAGATCACCGACACGGGCGCCATCGAACAGGCAGTGGCGGACGTGCTATCAACGAACCCCAAGGAGACGGAGCGCTACAAGGGAGGAGAAAAAAAACTGATCGGCTTCTTCGTCGGCCAGGTCATGAAAGCCACCCAGGGCAAGGCCAACCCGCAGGCGGTTCAGGAGATGCTTCGGGAGAAGCTGTCCGGGTAAGGGCAGAGCGACATCCGGCAAGCGGGGGGGGGCGCTGAGAAAACATCTCCTCTGTTCCCGGCCTTTCTAAAATGAATCGCCGCTCATCCCAGTTTCCTGAGATGTATCCACCGCCGTCTTTTCGTATCGAAGCCCCATTCCATCTGCCCCTCGGCGATGATGCCGGAGGACAGTATCTCCCCCTCCTGACACGAGGTCTTCTGGACCCGGTAGTAGACGACGAAGTGCGGCTCGAAGTTGGGAGAGAAGTGCTTCTCGCGCAGGGCCAGAATACAGGTGAAGCGGGGGTTCTTCGAATCTCCTCCGAAAATGGAGGCGGCGAATTTATCGGCGAGGAACCATTTCTCCAGATTATTTTTATAGGTTCCCTTCGCCTCGCTGGCATGATCCGAGAGGTAATAGGACTCCATCAGAACAGACCAGTTCCTCCACTTCACGCCGGTTTCATAATGCTGAAGCGTGGCCAGAAGGCCGCCGCGGCCGGCAACCTGCCAATCGATCAAAACGGCTTCCGTGCAGGCCGACAAAGCGAAGGCCATCACAAAAACCAACGGCAGATATCGAATGGGAAAAAAACGCCGGGTCGGCCTCTGAAAGATGGAAATCACTTCGCACGACGTTTCTTTTTCCGGTAGGGTTTGTGGCATTTTGTACAGGACCTTGCCAGAGAAAGGAATGAAGCCATGACTTTTTCCTTGTTCTGGCTTTTGGCGACCTTGGCGAGAGACCGCGCGGCATCGGCGGAATGCTCGGTTAGATCTTTGTAGTGGGCGAATTTTTCCCAGACCGCGGGCTTGATTCGAGATTTGGGGCCATAAGCGCTTCCTTTGGGGCTCAATTCCGGAATTTGAGCGACCAGCTTCGCCACAGCATCAGCGGCGGTACTTG
This sequence comes from uncultured Nitrospinota bacterium, assembly GCA_947258645.1. Taxonomy (GTDB): domain Bacteria; phylum UBA8248; class UBA8248; order UBA8248; family UBA8248; genus CAMYJL01. Next base: position 6,990 of record CAMYJL010000022.1, on the reverse strand, counting down.
CCCGATCAAATTGCTTTTTTCCGATGGCCACCTTGAGCTGACGCATATGTTTGTTGATGGCCTTCATGGTGATGGTGCGCTTTTTCTGGATTTCCTCGGAGGAAAGCGGGCTCCCGCCGGCAAAACCCTTCACCGCCGTAAGAACCATAACAATCAATATGAAACAGACGAATTCCCGAAGGTGACACCCTGTCCGCACGAATGCTCCTTTTCGGAAAAAGAAAAAACGACACCGGCTTTCCAAGACCGGTATCGTAGGGAGTCATACAGGCATCTGTCAATTTCGGGGGGAGGATGGTTCTCGGAGGGAATTTTCCTACTGGGGCTCAACAAATTCGGTGCGAACCCAGCCCACACCCAGCAGGGTCGCTACTTTCACCCATCGCACAGGCTGGCGAGCGGTATTTTTTAAATTCATTTCAGCCCAGAGAGAGGCCGATCCCGGCTCCGGCTCAAATTCCACCACTTTCCCCGGCGTGCCCGAGGGAACTTTTTTGATCCGAACAGCCCGTCCGCTGGTACCCCCGGGTCTGTCCCACAACCAGACCGGGTCCGTGCGAGGCTTCACCATCAAATGACGGGGAGCCGATCGAAGCACGACGTTCACCATGGGCATCGGCTTCTCCGGTTTCTTCTCGGATACTTGTTCCGCCGCTTCATCCGCCTCCGCTGCCAAAGCCGGGGTGGCACCCGTCACATCGGTCAATACCTGATTATTATCATTCGGCTCTTCGGTCAAAGCCTGACTGGCCTTGGCGTACATCTGGCTGGCCGCGCCCTGCGCATAATCGACCGCGCTCCGGACATAAGAGCAGGCGCTCAGGGAGAAGGCGAGAATCAGTATCCCGAAAAGCTTCACCACACTTGCGCGCAAAAAAGCAGGGCGGAACAGCCCCTCCGAAAACCTGGAACGCTTCCAGTCCTTGCTTCTCATTTATCGACCTCCTCCATCCGCCCCGAAAGATGCGGAATCACCGGCAGACAAATCTCCACCCCTAACGATAAGCAAGGTGCATACCGGAAAAAGCCCATTTGGTGCCGAAAACGGTCTGTCCTTTTAAATATTTGATTTTTATGTATTTATATTGAATTCACGGGTCGCCGCCCGAGGGGAGGGAACCTCGACCCGGGCAAAGCCGGCTTGGGGAGGGGAAATATCTTCCGGAAAAATCAGCCCCTATGACACCTCCCCTCCGTGAATAAACGCCAGGAATGTCCGCCCCAGGGGGCTCAGGTTCCTCGCCTTATGGACAACGGAATAGAAATCCCGCGTGCAGGCGAAACCCTGGATTTCCACGGAACATAAAGTGCCGCTCTCAAAATCTTCCTCCACAGCCATCCGGGAGATGATCGACACGCCGGCCCCGCCTTTCAGTGCGCAGCGCACGGCCTGTGAGTTTCCCAAAACAGCCGCCACCTGGTTCGAATCGATTTCGAACCGAAGCTCCCGAAGCCTTGCCTCGGAAACCGAGCGCGTCCCCGATCCGTCCTCGCGCACTATCATCTTCACTCCCCGTAGCGCCTTCGCCTGAATTTTTTTCCGGCGGGCAAGCGGATGGTCCGGCGGAACCGCCAGCACAAGCTCATCGGTGGCGAAAAACCGATAGACAAGCTGATTGTTGGATATCTTCGCTCCCGTGACACCCATTTGGAGAGAGCCATCGAGAACGCCATCGACCACTTTCCTTGAGTCAAGAATATCGATCGTCACCGATGTCTCGGGATGAATGACCTTGAACTGTCCCAGGAGACGGGGCAACAAATAGCCGCCGGGAATTGTGCTCGCGCCAATCAGGAGGTGGCCGGAAACAATGCCGAGATAGTCCTCCATGGCCGATCGGGCATCGTCCCGCGCCTGAAGAATCTTCCGGGCGTATTTGAAAAGGAGCAATCCGGCTTTTGTCGGCTCGACCCGGCGGCCCAACCGGTCAAAGAGCTTGGTTCCTAACTCTTTCTCCAGAGTTTTGATATGCTCGCTGGCTGTCGGCTGAGAAATACCCATCGCCTTTGCCGCCCGGGAGAAGCTCTCGGATTCAACAACATGGCTTAATATTTCCAGCTGGCGAATTTCCATCGGCCCGGCAACCTCTCGTTCGTTCTATATCGGAAATTCCATTGGTATACCGCTTAACATATCGGATTTTCCTATTGCAGGCAATGGTGGCCGGGGTCTCGGCCACATCATACGATGACCACGTCATACGATGAGATGAGGAACACTTGATGACCGACCCAAGGCGCGTTCTGGTAACGGACCACCAATCGGGAAAATTTCTGGAACGGGTGCACAAACACTCGAAAGGAATGCCCCTCGAAATCATCACGCCGGAGGGCGAAGACGAAGAACATCTTATGGCCGCCGCCCCCCGGGCGGAGGCGATACTGTGCTACAAGGCGGACCTGAACGGATCGGTCATCCGCGCGGGCACATCGCTCAAGTTCATCCAGAAGCACGGCATCAACTGCAAAAACATTGACCTGGCCACCGCGAAGGAGCAGGGAATTCCGGTCGGGACAGTGCCCCTCATGCGAAGCGCCTCGGTTGCCGAGCAGGCGTTGGCCCTCATGCTCGCCTGCGCCCGCAAGGTCGTTCCGGGCCACCGGGCGGTAGCCGACGCCGCCTACCTGGAAGCAGGCGTTGATCCCATTCAGACCACGCAATGGGACATCAATACGAACTGGACAAAAATCGAAGGCATCTCCGAACTCTTCGGCACCTCAGTCGGCATCATCGGCTTGGGAGATATTGGAATGGACATCGCCAATCGCTGCCGCGCGTTCAACATGGATATCCTCTACACGCAGCGGACCCCGCACACCAAAGAGGTCGAGGAAATGTACGGCGCGGCCTACCTTTCGCTCGATGAACTCCTGGCGCGGTCGGATTTTGTCGTTCTCGTCATCCCGCACACGCCCCAAACCGAAGGGATGATCGGCGCCGGCCAGCTGGCCCGAATGAAATCCACGGCCACCCTCATCAACGTCGGGCGGGGCGGACTTATCGACGAAGACGCGCTCTGCCATGCCCTGCAAAACGGAGAAATCGCCATGGCCGGTCTCGACGTTTACCGCTGGGAGCCGCTCCCCGATTCAAGTCCCTTGCGGAAGTTGTCTAATATCGTTCTCTCCCCTCATCTGGGCGGCGGCTCCTATCTGTCATGGGGCATCGATATTCCCGCATCTCTCAACAACATCCTCCGGTTTTTTCAGGGGGAGAATCTGCAGGGCCTCATCCGCTAGAGCGGCCGGAATACGTCCCGCTGAGCCTGACAGCGCCCTGTTCTTTCAGACAAATAAGCCAAAATACCCTCTTGACACCCAATTTGAAGTCGATTAGCGTAATTACATTAATAAAAACAAAAGCTATGCTATGAAAGGACCAAGGTGCTTGGCTGTGAGGGTGCGGTCGAATCGTGCCTTTGTCTGTGTTCATTATTCCGGTTGACGGTGGCAGTGAAAGATCGATCCACTGGAAATGGGAGTCGGGGAAGTGCCTCGAGGAATCGTAAAGTGGTTTAATGACGCAAAGGGTTACGGGTTCATCACGCAAGAGGACGGAGGAGACATTTTCGTCCACTACACGGCCATCCAGCAGGAAGGCTTCAAGTCTCTCAAGGAAGGCGACAACGTTGAATACGAGGTCAGCCAGGGTCCGAAGGGACTTCAGGCGGCCAACGTGCGCCTGTCGGGGAGCGGGAATGAGGCTGGGGCAGAAACAGGAGCCGAGGCCGGAGCAGAGTAACTCGTTCCGGGGTTCTGGGAACTCCGGAAAAACGGCATCCCTGACGGATGACTGTTTTGAATCGCTGCAACCCGCAGTGAGCCGCCCTTTCTAAGTTCCGCCTTTCGGGAAAAGCCGAAATACCGGAAGCGGTCTTTATTGTTGCGCCCAGTCCGGAATTGCCTCCCCCTCCTTCAAATACTGAACAAGCTCGGTGAGCAGCCCGCCCGTAGTCGAGGGATCGGCGAAAGTGATAAGCCCGTTCCGGGAACCGTACCGCGGGGGGGTCATGAGAAACTTCACCCCCTTCGCCTCCCACACTTCCATCGTCTGACGGATATCATCCACGCGAATGCAAATGTGGTGAACACCCTCGCCCCTCTCTTCGATGAACTTGTTGATCGGGGCATTGGGGTCGCTCACCTCAACCAGTTCCATGATCCCGCCCGGGGTCTCGTAGAAATCGAGCCGGGAGATCACCCCGCCACGGTCGTACTCCTTTCGCTCGGCAAACTTGAAGCCGAGCAGATTTTCCATCAGGTCTTTTTTTTCATCGACGTTGCGAACCGCATAACCAATGTGATCGAACGCGGACATGAATACCTCCCTTCCTCAAATGATTGGAATGAATTCCCGTAGCGGCGGGGTTCACTCGGCTCCCCCCCCCGTAACGAAAAAAGCCTAGCGCGTTGGCGGGGGGAGGGCAACGCCGGTTTCGTCCACCGCCCCCTCGGCGGATGTCCGTTTTCTTTCATTCTTGTGCGCGGCGAAAAAAGCCCGATATACTCCGCCTTCGGCTCCGAACTCAGGCGAATTAATCTCTGGAGATTCCGTACTTCTGATGAACTACGCCTTGCGAATTCTTGAAATCGTCTTTCCGGTGGTCGCGCTCTTCGCCCTCGGCTTCATCTATGGAAAATGGCGAAAGCTGGACCCGAAAGTTCTCGCAGAGATCGTCCTTTTTCTCCTCGCTCCTGCCGTCATGTTCGACGCCCTCGCGCGTCAAACCATCGACTACCGTCAATTAACGCAGGCCGTGGGAATCTCCCTCACCATCCACATTGTCCCCGGCGCGGTTGCCTGGCTCATACAAAAAACAGCGGGCATCCGCTCCCGGACTTTCGTTCCCTGCGTCATGATCATGAACGCGGTTTCGCTCCCCTACCCACTGGCGCTCCTCGCCTTCGGGGAGGAAGGACTCGCCCAGGTGGTCCTTCTCTCCATTCCAAACATTTTCATCATCTTTTCCATCGGACTGTATCTCCACGCGGGACGGACAATGAGCGGAGAGCCATTCCGGATGCCGGCGCTCTGGGCGTCCATCGCGGGCCTGGTGATCGCCCTGACAGGTATTCCCATGCCGAAATTTTTCCTGACGTTCACGCATCTGACGGGCCGCGGAATGTTCCCCGTCGAACTGTTTACCCTGGGCTACAGGCTCCGTTCGATCCGCATCTCGGATCTGCGCTTCAGCCTCATAGTGGCGGCGCTTCGATTCACGCTGGGCTTTTCCGTCGCGTGGGTGCTCTCAAATCTCCTGGAGATTGAGGGAACGCTGCGGGCCGGGATCTTCCTGATCTCGTGCAGCCCGCCAGCCGTCCTGAATTACGTCTTCGCGGAACGCTACGGAGAAGAAGGCGCCCGTGCCGCCTCGGTCGTATTCACCGGCACGATATTCAGCCTCATCACGACGCCGCTTGTCCTGTTGTATCTTGGGGTAAGCTAGAAAAAGCCTCCGAACACGCCGGAAACTCAAGGCTGGCCGGGCCCGGATTTCTCCGCCTTCCCGCGGAGCCATTCGCGTATCGTTTCTTTGTAAAACCCCACCACAACCCCCACTATGATGATTCCGACCATGAGGGCAAAAAAGAGGCCATAGCGCTCGTTATAGAGATTCGCGCCCTGAAGACCGAGCACGATGGTCCCCGGAATCCGTCCCACCGCCGCGACAAACAGGAACGAGCGCGTGCTCAGGGGGCTGAGCCCGAGGAGATAGCACATGTAATCCTTAGGAAAGCCCGGTATGGAGAAAAAGATAAACGCGAACACCGCGCCCTGGCTCGACACCAGAAAGTCAAACTTGTCGAGCACTGTTCGAGACACCAACTTTTCGACAAACGGACGCCCCAGCCACCGCCCGATAGCGAACGCCAGATAGCTTCCGAGGGTCAAGCCGACCGTGCTGTAGAACGTGGCCACCCAGACACCGTAGATATATCCCCCGAGAAACCCGGTAAGTTCCCCCGGTATCGGCGAGAAAACCACCTGGCCCACCTGTACACCGATGAAAACGAGCGGACCCCAGATTCCGAAAGAATTGATCCAGTCCCGGAACCGATCTTTTTGCTCCTGCAGCCGGCCTAAAAACTCGACCCCTTGAACGAGGCTGTCCCGGAAGAAAAAGGCGGCTATCCCGAGGAGGATGGCGCCACCGAGGATGCAGAAAAAAATGATCTTCCGGCGGTAGAGAGAACTTCCCGCGAGATTCTCGGACTTCAATACCTCTCTCCATCTGAAACCGGACACGCCGGAGCGGTCCATGCATCGGGGCTGGACGTGATTACATATCAGTATTCAGTCGGCTCCAATAGGTATCACTAAAGGGCTCTCCCGAGGAAGAAAAATCCGCCTTCCGGCAGGGAACCCATTCCCGGAAATAATCTCTATCTATTTGAAATAATGACACTTGACAGTTCAAACCCCACCCTGCAAGATCCGGCCTCTCCGCGAATCATTCGATGTATGATGGAAGGCAGTAACGGACGCTGAATAATCAGGCGATTTTTCAGATATCCCTTGTTTGATGATTCTTGAAATGGAGCACCCATGACCACCGCCGCTGCATGTGCAGCCTGGCAAATCGACGAAACCTCCCGCCCCTACCAATCCGGGGACACCCCCGGCCGAGGGGGGAACGGCGGGAAATCGTGGCTCTCTGCTGTCCGCGAGTCCCTGCCCATCGGCGGAGGACATCTGGACCTGGGCTGCGGAGCCGGGCGGATGACTTTTGCGCTCTCTGACCGCTGGCGTGCCGGAGGCTGGTCCCTCGGGGCTGACCTCAACGAAGAGGCAATCTGCGAAGCGCGAGAGCGGGCCGAAAGGGAAGGGCTCCCCGGCGCCCGGTTCATCCGGCTGGACGTCGAAAAAGAGGATTACGCAGCATCCCTTTCGGGCCGGGTCCCGGACCTCGTCACAGCCCATCTGTGCATGGGAGCCGAAATCATCGAGCGTGCCGCCAGCGCCCTTCCTGCCGGCGGGATATTTGCCGG
>CAMYJL010000021.1 GCA_947258645.1 uncultured Nitrospinota bacterium | reverse complement strand
CGCCGAGAACGGCCAGGGTCAACGCAACGAGAAAGGCTCGGTCCCGGGAGGGGTAAAACGTATCCCAGAGCAGGACAAGAACGGCCCCCGCCACCACGATGAGCAGCGGCATCAGATACGCCCATTGAATGACGGGTATCGAGGTGGTCACGGCCGCAGACCCTTCAAAGAAGAGGACAGCACCGCTTGAGGAAGCGGCGCTTTCCGGGGGGACTCCACCCGCAGAACCCGCCGGTTCACCTGCCGGAGCCACGCCTGCGCGGAGGGCTCAATCTTGCCCAGAATAGGCTTTGGATAAAGACCCAGCCAGAACATGAGCACCACCAGCGGAACAAGGACCACCCACTCCCGGAAGTTCAGGTCGGGCAAGCGGCTGTTCACCCGCGAGGGCTCCCCGTTAAAAAGAACCCGCTGAAGCATCCAGAGCATGTATATGGCCGCCAGCACGACACCCGATGTAGCCGCCACGCCGAAGGGGATGCTCCGGCTGAACGTGCCGGCCAGTATCGTAAACTCCCCGACAAAACCGTTAAGGCCGGGCAGGCCGATACTGCCGAGAGCGGTGATGACGAAAAATATCGAAAAAACCGGCATGGCTCGGGCGATTCCGCCGAAGTCTTCAATCTGCCGGGTGTGCCTTCGGCTGTAAATCATCCCGACGATGAGGAAGAGCGCCCCCGTGCTGATCCCGTGATTCACCATCTGAAGGACGCCACCCGTCGCACCCAGCAGGGTGAAGGAAAAAAGTCCGAGGACAACAAAACCCAGGTGACTCACGGAGGAATAGGCCACGAGCTTTTTGATGTCCTGCTGCACCATGGCAACCAGAGCGCCGTAGATAATGCCGATGACGGCAAGGACCATAATAATTGTCGCGAATTCCCGCGCCGCCGTGGGAAAGAGCGGCATCGCCAACCGCATGAGGCCGTAGGTCCCCATCTTCAGCAAGACACCGGCCAGGATAACGCTTCCGGCCGTTGGCGCCTCGACGTGCGCGTCGGGCAGCCAGGTGTGAAACGGGAATAGCGGCACCTTAATGGCGAACGAGAGCGCGAAGGCCGCGAAGAGCCAGCCCTGAAGGGCGGGATCGATCGGACGGCTCAGATGGACGAGAATGTCAAATGTCCCCGTGCCCGCCTCGAAATGGAGCCACAGGATGGCCACCAACATGAGGACGCTGCCCGCCATCGTGTAAAGAAAAAACTTGACGGCGGCGTAGATGCGCCGGGTGCCACCCCAGACCCCGATGATGAGGTACATCGGGATGAGCATTCCCTCCCAGAAGACATAAAAGAGAAAAAAGTCGAGCGAGACGAACACGCCCAGCATTCCCGTTTCAAGGAAAAGCAGGGCCATGTGATAGAAGCGAACACGACTCTTGATGTCTCTCCAAGAGAAAAGAATTGTGAGCGGCGTCAGGAACGTCGTAAGCAGGATCAGGGGAAGGCTGATGCCGTCCAGTCCGACGTGATAGGAGATCCCGAACCGGGGAATCCACTGCCCCCGCTCGACAAACTGCATCCCGGCGAAATCGGCCTGGAAACCATAATATATCGCGGCGGAGATCAGGAACGTGATCAGGGAAAAGATCAGCGCGGCGGCGCGTACTCGTTGGCCGCCCGCTTCGTCTGAATCCTGGATGAGCATCAGGGCAAACCCGCCCAGGAGGGGGAGGAAAACCATCCAGGTGATCAAGGGGTAATCCGTCAAAGCCATCTCCATTCGTTCCGCTTACTTCATGCCCGAAGTGAGGTAGAGAATAACCGCAAGCGCGCCCACCAGCATGGTGATCGCATAGCTTTTCACATAGCCCGTCTGAAGCTGGCGTGCCGCTGCGCCGATCAGGCGCACAAAACCGCCGACGCCGCCAACAGAGGAATCGACAAACCCGTCGTCGAAATCCTTCCAGAGCCGCGTGGAAATCCGTTTTACGGGCTGTATGATCATGTAGTCGTAGGCCTCGTCCACATAGTATTTGTTCAGCACCAGCCGGTAGAGGCGCGGCCACCGCTCCGCGTAGGCGGCGCCTCCGCCCACGTTGCGGACGAATAATTTGTAGGCAATGTAAATACCCAGCAAGGCGATGGCGAGCGAAATCGCCATCATGATGACCTCGAAGAGCGCCTCGTGATGACCCTCCGCGAGGCCGCCGAGAGAGGGCGCCAGGAAGCCGCCGAAAATATCCGCGCCCGGGATGAGCGGAATTCCAACCCATCCTCCGGCGATCGAAAGCCCGGCCAGCGCCTGAAGCGGAAGCGTCATGACGCGCGGGGACTCGTGCAGCCTCGCCTGCGTCTCCATTGTCAAATTGCACTTGCCGTGGAAGGTTTTAAATATCAGCCGGAAAATATAGATGGCGGTCATGAGGGCCCCCGCCGCACCGGCGAGCCAGAACAGAACCCCGCCGTGCTCCGAGGTCATCGCCGAATACAGAATGGCATCCTTGCTGAAAAACCCGGCCAGGGGGAACACGCCCGCGATCGCCAGCGCGGCGATGGTGCAGGTCATGCTCGTGACGGGAAGTGCGGCGTTGAGCCCTCCCATCTTGTTCATCTCCTGCTCGCCGTCCAGCGAGTGAATGACACTCCCCGCACCCATGAAGAGCAGCGCCTTGAAGAACGCATGGGTCATAAGGTGGAAAATAGCGGCGGAATACGCACCCACGCCGAGCGCCAGGACCATGTACCCGAGCTGGCTCACCGTGCTGTAGGCCAGCACGCGCTTGATGTCCGTCTGCACGAGCGCGATCGAAGCCGCGACAAGAAGTGTCACCGCCCCGACGATAGCGACAACGTTCATCGCCACCGGCGAGAGCTCGAAGAGAACGTAAGCGCGCGCCACCATGTACACCCCGGCCGTCACCATCGTGGCCGCATGGATGAGCGCACTGACCGGCGTCGGGCCCTCCATCGCATCGGGAAGCCACACGTAGAGCGGAATCTGCGCGCTCTTTCCCGTCGCACCGGCGAAAAGCAGGAGACAGATGGCCGTCGCGATTCCGCTCCCCGCCACGAGCGTGGTCGGCGCCCGCCCGAGCACCTCGGCGAAATCGAGCGTTCCGAACACGCCGATGATCAGGAACAGGCCGATCAGAAAACAGAAATCACCCACGCGGTTGAAGACGAAGGCTTTCTTGCCCGCCTCGCAGGCCGACTCCCGGCCAAACCAGAATCCAATCAGCAGGTAGCTGCAAAGCCCCACACCTTCCCATCCGACGAACAAGACGAGGAAATTGTCCCCAAGCACGAGCGTGAGCATGAAGAAGACAAAAAGGTTGAGATAAATAAAATACCGGACCACGCCCCGGTCGCCGTGCATATAGCCCATCGAGTAGAAATGAATCAGCGCGCCGACGCCCGTGATGACCAGAGTCATGACGGAAGAGAGCGGATCGAGCATGAAGCCCGCGTTCACCTGAAACCCGCCGATGGGAATCCACTCAAAAAGGACCAGACGGAGGAGCCTCGCCTCCGGCGGCAGGCCGATCAGGCGGACAAAGCCCCCCATCGCGGCCAGAAAAGCACCGGATATGGCGGCCGACGCCACCCAGCCCGCGAACTTCTCCCCCAGCTTCCACCCGAAGAGGAGATTCACGAAGAGCCCGGCAAGCGGCAAAAACAGAATGAGAGCGATCAAATTCATCATCAGAGCTTTAGAAGGTTCATTTCGTCAACGTCGGTGGATTCGCGGTTCCGGTATATCAAGATCACGATGGCCAGCCCCACCGCCGCCTCGGCGGCCGCCACGGCCATCACAAAAAAAACGATCAACTGGCCGTCCATCGAATCCAAAAATCTTCCGAAGGAGATAAAAGCCAGATTCGCCGCGTTCAGCATGATCTCGATGGACATGACCACGACAATGACGTTCCGGCGCACGATCACACCCATCACGCCTATCGTGAACAGCAGCGCGCTGACGATCAGGTAATGTTCCAGCGGAGCCATGCGTTATCTCCCGGCCTAGCCCGTGCGGCGTCTGGCCAGAACGACCGCGCCGATAATACCCACGAAAAGCAAAACACCCATCGCCTGAAAGGGCAGAAGGTATTCCGTAAAGAGCAACCTGCCCACCACCTGCGTGTTGCCGAGCTCGCTGACGCGCTCGGCGGGATAAATCCCTCTCGCGCCGGTCAGGATCGAGTCCGACTCGATGACTTTCAGTATCGTGGCAAAAACCGCCAGCGCGGCAATCGTTCCAAACAGCTTTTGCACCGGCAGGCGAAGCGGCTTCCGTTCATCGCGACCCAGGTCGAGCAGCATCACGACGAACAGGAAGAGCACCATGATCGCGCCGGCATAGACGATGACCTGCACTGCAGCGATAAACTCGGCGCTCAACGACAGATACAGGCCCGCCAGCCCCAGAAAAGCTGCGATGAGGCTGAGGATGCTGTAGAGAGGGCTCGGCGACACCACGACGCCCAAAGCGCCCCCAAGCGTCACCCCGGCAACGAGATAAAAAAAGATCGCCCCGCCCATCATCTAACCCTTTGAAAATAAGCCATACTCACCCCGCGCCGGGTCCTACACATATTTGAGCAGCTTTTGCTCGCTGTAGCGCGCCTTGAGCTCCGGAACCTCTTCCATCGACCCAACCAGCAGGTCGCCCTTCTCATAGATGAACTTGTCCCGGTCATCCTCGCAGAACTCGTACTGATTGCCGAGCACCACCGCGCCCACCGGGCATGCTTCCTCGCAGTAGCCGCAGAAGATGCACCGCAGCTCGTTGATCTCGTAAATGCTCGCATAGCGCTCCCCCTTCGAGGTGGGGTTGCCCGGGTCGTTCTCGGCGGACTCGACGTAGATGCAGTCCACCGGGCAGGCCGCAGAGCAAAGCTTACAGCCCACGCAGCGCTCGAGACCGTCCTCCCACAACAGGAGCTTGTGAAGCCCCCGGTAACCGACCGGCATCTCCTCCTTCACCTCCGGGTACTGCACAGTCTCCCGGCTCCGCAAGGAGTGCTTGATCGTCACCCACATGCCCTGAATCACTTCGCTCAGCATGCCTCACCTCTACAACCGCCGAAAAGGAACCCCGCTCTTTTCAGTCGGGCTAAAGATCGAACATCACGATGATGACCGCCGTCGCGATGACGTTCAGTATCGAAAGCGGCAGGAGCACTTTCCATCCGAACGCCATCAGCTGGTCGTAGCGAAGCCGCGGCGTCGTCGCCCGCAGCCACATGAAAAAGAACATGAACGCCAGAATCTTGAGCAGGAACCACACCACCGGCGGAAGAATCGGCCCCCGCCAGCCGCCCAGAAAAAAGGTCGCCGCCACGGCCGAGAACGTCACCATGTTGCAATACTCGGCCAGAAAATAGGTGGCAAAATTCATGCTGCTGTATTCGGTGTGAAATCCGCCCGTGAGCTCGCTCTCGGCCTCTGGCAGATCGAACGGCGCCCGGTTGGTCTCGGCGATCATGCACACGAGAAAAAGAAGAAAACCGACGGGCTGTAAAAATATATAGGGAAGGTTGGCCTGCCCCGCCACGATCCCCTTCAGGCTGAGCGTTCCCGAGATCATCACCACGCCCAGAAGAGACAGCCCCAGCGAAAGCTCGTAGCTGATGAGTTGGGCGGAAGAGCGCAGCCCGCCCAGAAGGGGGTACTTGCTGTTCGACGCCCAGGCGCCGAGCACGACGCCGTAAACGCCCATGCCGCTCAACGCGAAAATGTAGAGGATGCCGACGTTCACATCGGCAATCAGCAGGTCGACTTTTTTCCCGAAGATCGTGACCGTATCGCCGAAGGGAACCACCGCGAAAGCGGCGAGAGCGGGGATGAGCGTGATGGCCGGCGCGAAGTAGAAAAGAAACTTGTCCGCCCGGTCCGGAATGATGGTCTCCTTGAACATCAGCTTGATCCCGTCCGCTATCGGCTGGAGCAGTCCGGCCAGTCCGACGCGGTTGGGACCGTAGCGCACCTGAACGAGCGCGAAGACGCGCCGCTCCATCCAGGTCATGTAGGCCGCGATCAGGATCAGCGCGCCGAAGGCCACCAGGATTTTGACCAGGATGATGACGAGTTCGGGCATCAGGCGCTCACCGCCTCACTAGCACGGGCAACGCGGATTGCCGCGCCCCGTGCGCCACTGTCGCCGCCCTGGTTGAGTGACGCGCCGCCGAGCGCCCCGAGATAACCCTCGGGAGCAAGGGCCAGCCCGACCGGCAACGTGGCGTCCACCTGTGCCGGAAGGCGGACAGTTTTTCCCGCCAGATTCACTTCCACTTCTTCTCCGTCGGCCACGCCGATCCGCTCCGCGTCGGGAGGGGAGAGGCGAAGTGCGGCGGCGGGCTTGTTCGAAAGATGATAAGCGGAGGCGGCATACGCACCCGACAGCCAGAGCGCCGGGGCCAGAATCAACCGCAGACCGCCCGACGCCGCTGCGGAGGGCGGAAGCGCGACCGTCCGGTATGCGCCCTTCGCTTCGCGGACGAGGCGCAAGCTTTCCTCCGGCATCCGGCCGAAGGCTTTCGCGTAGTCCGGCGCGGCCTTCCGCGCCTCGGCCTGAACCGTGTTCAGTGCGTGCGCCATGATCGGATGTTCCATCACCCGCGAGATGTCACAGAAAATCCGCCAACCCTCTTTCGCGTCCCGGCCCGCGACCGGCTTCACCGCCCGGCGGAGACGCTGGACGCGCCGCTCGAGGTTCGTCACGGTTCCCTCTTCCTCGTAGAGGGTGAGCGCGGGCAACACGACATCCGCGTATTCCATGCTCGCGTTGGCGTGGGACGCGTGAAGCACAGTGAACTCGACCCCTTCCAGCGCCTTTCGCGCCAGATCACCGTCCGGGTGCTCGGCGGCGGGATCGCAGTCGAAAAGATACATCCCGCGAATCTTTCCCTCCGAAGCCGCTTGCAGGATGCCCCCGGTTCCCTCTCCGGCATCCGCGGGGTGAACGCCCATGTCCAGCGCGCCCTGAAGGTTCGCCGCCTCCGGCGCGAAAACGAGATTCGCATTCAGCAGAAGGGCGATATTGATCGCCTCCGCGATGGCGCCTTTGTCGCGGAGGCCGGGGCCGACGATCACGGCGATCCGCTCCTCGTCGGGGAGCAGCGCCTTCGCCGCTGCGCTGACATCTTTCGAGTGCACCCCCGCCTCGCGGCAGAGGATTTCGGCGTCCGTCCGCTCCAACGAACCCTGGTACACCTCGGCCCCGTCACCCTCCGGCGAGGCGCCGGACTGCGCGAGCGATTTGGCGAGGGCGCGAAGCGCACGCGCTTCTTCACCCGGAACCGGGGTCAGGTGGTGAATCCCCCCGTAAACACGGAGATCGATTCGGCGCGGGTGAACGTTCACGACCTGCGCGCCCGCCCGATGAGCCTTTCTGGCCTGAAGGGCGAGAATGGGGTGTTCCTCGAAAGGATCGCTCCCCACAAGCAGGACCGCCCTCGCCCGGCCGATTCCCTCGATGGACCCCAGGCCGCCGACCACGCCGAAGCTCTCGCGCTGGGCCTCGGTCTGGTTCGCATCGCGCGGATGAATCCGGCAATCGAGGTGGCCGCTCCCCAGAACATTTCGCATGAAGACGCCAAACTGGTAGGCGGATTCGTTCGTGGCGCGCGCGCCACCGATCCCGGCCAGCGCGCCGCCCCCGCTTTTCTCGCGGATCGTTTCGAACTTTTCGGCGATGAGGCCGATGGCTTCCCCCCAGGTGGCAGGCTGAAGCGCGCCGTCTTTTCTGATCATCGGCTTCAGGATGCGCTTATCGTTGTGGTGAACACCGCTCCAGCCCCACCGGGCGACATCGCAGATCCAAGTGTCGTTCACCTCTTCGTTCTCGCCCGCCGTGACACGCTTGATCTCGTCGAACATCGTCCAGACCTCCTGGCGGCAGCCAACGCTGCAAAGCGTGCAGGGGCCTTCGGTATTCTTCATCTCCCAGACGCGGGCGGTGAACCGGTATTTGTTGTCCGTCAAAGCGCCGACAGGGCAAATGTCGATCACGTTGCCCGACACGATGCTGGTGACGGGCAAATCTTCAAACACGCCGACCTCGGTCCGGTCGCCCCGGTGGGCCCAGCCGAACTCGCCCCCGCCGTCGATCTCGGACGTGAAGCGAATGCAGCGCGTGCAATGAACACAACGGTTCATCTCGGGCTTGATGTAGGGGCTAAGCTCTTTTCGGGGATACAGGCGGCGCAACTCGTGCGTCCGGCTGATGGCCTTGCCGTAGGCCATCGTCTGATCCTGAAGGGGGCACTCGCCACCCTGATCGCAGACGGGGCAATCGAGCGGATGGTTCTTGAGGAGAAATTCGAAGACGCTCTCCTGTGCGTCCTTGACGCGCTCGCTTTCGGATTCGACCACCATGCCGTCCGCCACCGGCATGGCGCAGGAGGGCTGGAGCTTCGGGATCGGATTGCCGTTCCCGGCATTGGTGACATCCACCAGGCAGGCGCGGCACTGGCCCACGACGGAGAGATTCTTGTGATAGCAGAAATGGGGAATGTGGACGCCGGAGCGAAGGGCCGCCCCGAGGATGCTCTCGCCCTTCCGGGCCTGGATGGTTTGCCCGTTCAGCGTAAAAGTGAGGTCAAAATCCGGCATGGTTCACTCTCGTTCCCTGTAGTTTCCGTTCAGGCCGTGTACGGGCTGCCGAGCGGGCAAACGCCGCGCTGGATGTGTTCTTCAAACTCGTCCCGGAATTTTTTCACGAAGGCGCTGAACATCATCGCGCACGCATCCGAAAGAACGCAGATGGTGTTGCCCCGCATGTTGGGATCGATCGAATCCAACGTCGAGAGATCGTCCGGAACGCCTTTTCCGGCTTCGAGCCGACCGATGATCTCGGCCACCCAGCCTGTCCCCTCCCGGCACACCGAGCACTGGCCGCATGACTCGTGCTCGAAGAAACGGGCCAGACGTCCCGCCGCCTGGACCATGCAGGTCGTCTCGTCCATGACGATGACGCCGCCGCTGCCGCCCATGCTCCCGACACGGGCCAGCGCGTCGAAATCCATCCGCACCTTGTCCTCGTATATCTCTTTCGCCGTGAGGACGGGCGCGCTCGCGCCACCGGGGATGACGGCTTTCAGCGCCTTTCCGTCGCGGATTCCGCCGCAATGGTCTTCGATGATCTCCTCAAGGGTGAGGCCGAGCGGAAGCTCGTAGAGCCCGGGCCGTTCCACGTGCCCCGACACACAGTACATGCGTGTGCCCGTGTTTTTTTCGTCGATGCCGATCCCGGCGAACCATTCGGGACCGTTTTCGATGATGTGCGAGAGGTTCGACAGCGTTTCCACATTGTTCACGACCGTCGGCCGGCCGTAGAGGCCCTTGATCGCGGGGAACGGCGGTTTCAGGCGCGGATGGCCGCGCTTTCCCTCGAGCGATTCGAGAAGCCCCGTTTCCTCCCCGCAGATATACGCTCCGGCGCCCATGTGGGTGTAGATGTCGCACGAAAAGCCGCTGCCCAGAATGTCGCGCCCGACGTAGCCTTTCTCGTAAGCTTCGGTCAGGGCTTTGTCGACCGCGCGCCCGGGCGCGGCGAATTCGCCCCGGATATAGATGTAGGCTTTTTCGATGCCCACCGCGTAGCAGGCGATGAGGATTCCCTCGATGAGTTGATGAGGATCGCGGAGCATGAGCTCGCGGTCCTTAAAGGTGCCGGGCTCGCCTTCGTCGGCGTTGACGGCCAGGTACTTGGGACCAGCGGCCTGGGGGACGAAGCTCCATTTCAGGCCGCAGGGAAAGCCCGCGCCGCCTCGGCCCCGGAGTCCCGAGCTCTTGACGGTCTCGATCACGTCCTTGGGGTCAACCTTCCCGAATATTTTCCGGATCGCCCGGTAGCCGCCGTTCGCTTCGTAGCCGCCGATATCCGGCGCCCCGGAATTTTCGAAGCGGGCCGATACGATCTTTTCGAGTACCAGAGCATCCAAACGCTGGTTCATCTGTCCAGCTACTCCTTCACCTTGTCTTCCGCAGCCGCTGCCGCACCTTCTCCCGGCGGCGCCACTTCGTCCGCCCCGACGGGCGGCACGTACTCGCCCCGCTCGAGGGCCGAGATGATTTCGTCCATCGCCTCGGGCGTCATGCGCTCGAAGTAATCCTCGTTGATCTGGACGCAGGGCGCGCCGCCACAGGCGCCGAGGCACTCCATTTTCTCGATGGAAAACTTTCCGTCCCCGCGTGTCTCGCCCGCCTTAACGCCGAGCCGCTTTTCCAGATGCCTCAAAAGAGCGCCCGCACCCATCAGGGCACACGAGAGATTGTTGCAAATCTGGACGTGAAACTCTCCGACAGGCCCGGTCTTGAGCATGTTGTAGAAGGTCACCACGCCCCAGACTTCCATCGGCGAAACATCGAAAATTTCGGCGACGTGCTGCATCACCGAGCTGGTGATGTAGCCATTCTGCTTTTGGGCGATCCAGAGCGCCGGAATGAGCGCCGAGCGCTTTACCGGATATTTCCCGATGATTCGTTCGAGTTCCGCCCGGGCCTCCGGGGCAAACTCGAACCGCTCTTCCTTCGCCGAATGCGGAAACCGACCCGCGGACATATTCCGCTCCCTGAAACCGGCCGCGCTAGCGGTCGATCTCTCCCAGAACAATATCGACGCTCCCCAAGGCTGCCACGACATCGCCGAACATGCCGCCTTTCACCATTTCGGGGAGCGCAAACAGATTGGAAAAACTCGGCGCCCGGACTTTCACCTTGTAAGGGCTCGGGCTTCCGTCGCTGATGATGTAGTAGCCCAGCTCTCCTCGCGGGGACTCGATCACCTGATATACCTCGCCCGCCGGGACGTGGTAACCCTCGGTGAATATCTTGAAGTGATGGATGAGGGCCTCCATGTCGTGGGCGAGCTGTTCTTTCGGTGGAGGGACCACCTTGGGGTTGTCCGCTTGGAGCGGCCCTTCCGGCATTCCGTCGAGCGCCTGCATGGCGATCCGGTGCGCCTGGCGCATCTCGGCGATGCGCACGCAGTATCGGTCGTACACATCGCCCGCGCTGCCGAGCGGAACCTCGAAGTCGAACTCCTCGTAGCCGCTGTAGGGCTCTTTCTTGCGGATGTCGTAATCGACGCCGCTGGCCCGGAGGAGCGGGCCGGTCACGCCGAGCGCAATCGCCTTTTCCGCCGAGATGGCGCAGACACTTTCGGTCCTCCGCAGGAAAATGGGGTTGTCGGTCAGGAGCTCTTCGTAGTCGTCCATCTTTTCCGGGAATGCGTCGAGAAACCGCCGGCAGTCGTCATAGAACTCGGCGTACGGCTCCCGGGCAACGCCGCCGACCCTGAAGTAGCTCGTCATCATCCGAACGCCCGAGACCTTCTCGAAGATCTTGATGATGGCCTCGCGCTCCCGGAAGCAATAGAGAAATACCGTCATCGCCCCGAGATCCAGCGCGTGCGTCCCGAGCCAGACGAGGTGGCTCTGTATCCGGGTCATCTCGGCGAGGAGGACGCGCAGGTATTTGCACCGCCGGGGAACCTCCATGTCGAGCAGCTTTTCGACCGCGAGGACGTAGCCGAGGTTGTTCGACATCGGCGCGAGGTAGTCCATGCGGTCCGTCATCGGGAGCGCTTTGTTGTAGGTCTTCACTTCCATGTTTTTTTCGATGCCGGTATGGAGGTAGCCGATCTCCGGCTTGCATCCGACGACCGACTCCCCCTCGAGCTCGAGGAGGACGCGGAGCACGCCGTGGGTGCTCGGGTGCTGCGGACCCATGTTGAGGGTCATGGTTTCGGTGCGGATGGGACCGAGAATATCGGGTTCCCGGGCCGCCGTGTTCGTGCCTTCCGTACTCACAACCCACTCCTGCAAAACCAGCCGGGCTAATCGACCGCTTCGGGCTTGCCTTCCGGGGTTTCACGGAACGAAAACTCCACCGGCTCGGCGGAGATATCGAAATCTTTCCGGTGAGGATATCCTTCAAAATCTTCCGGCGTCAAAATTCGCTCGAGATCGGCGTTGCCTTCAAAAACAATCCCCACCATGTCGAACGCTTCGCATTCATGCTTGTCCGCGCCGGGCCAAATCTCCCGCACGCTGGGCAGACGAGGCTCGAGGTCGTCCGCACACGGAACTTCCAGGCGAAGCCGCTTCGAGCGTTCCAGATCAAGAAGGGAATACGTTGCCTTGAATCGGTAGGAAACGGGGAGTTCCAGGCAATCCACCCCGGCGAGGAAGCTCAACTGCCGATATCCCCGCGCATCGCGCAACAGGCGGGCGGCATCGACCAATACCTCCGGCGAAAGCGTCACCGAAAGCTGTCCGCGGTGCAGGCGAACGCCGTCAATATGGACGCCGAAACGGCTCCGAAGCGCCTGAACATCTTCGTCTTTTTCTTCCGGCCGATCTTCCACCGGCGCCTTTTCCATCTCTTCCGTCACGCTTCTGAATTCCTTCTCCCGAAGAGGGGGCCTCCGGCGCACGAACGGTCCATGACGCAGAGAAGGCCTCGCATGACATCCGGGAGGGCGGAAACCTTATCTTTCTATCTTCCGGTCAGGCGGAATTTGCCTTGGTTCGCTCCTGATACAGCCCGCCGGATTCGATCTTCTTTTGAAGCTTCATGATTCCGTCGATCAGGGTTTCCGGCCGCGGAGGACACCCGGGTACGTATATGTCCACCGGAACCACTTCATCCACGCCCTGAACAAGCGCGTAGTTATTGAAAACACCGCCGGTCGATGCGCACGCGCCCATCGAAATCACCCATTTCGGCTCGGGCATCTGATCATAAATCTGACGCAGGACAGGGGCCATTTTCCGGGAGACGCGGCCAGCCACGATCATCAAATCCGCCTGACGCGGCGAGGCGCGGAACACCTCCGCCCCGAACCGCGCGATATCGTATTTGCTCGCCGAGGTGGACATCATCTCGATCGCGCAGCAAGCCAGCCCGAACAGGGCGGGCCAGAGGCTGTTCTTGCGAGCCCACTTGATCACGTCGGCGGCGCGTCCGAGGACGACCTGTCCCTCGAGTTTTTCCTCTAATCCCATTCCAGGGCTCCCCGCTTCCATTCATATATGAGGCTGGCAATGAGAAGGAGCATGAAAGGCGTCATGGCGGCGAGCCCGAAACCACCCAGCTCGCGAAACACGACCGCCCACGGAAAAAGAAAGATGGTCTCGACGTCAAAAACGATAAACAGCATCGCGACGAGGAAAAATTTCACTGAAAAGCGTCCCCGTGCGTTCGTCTCGGGAACAATTCCGCACTCGTAGGCGGTGTCTTTTTCCGCCGTGGGCCGGCGGCAGCCAAAGAAAAAGGAAACCCCCAGATTCACGACCGCGAAGCCTGTCGCCAAGGCGAGTAAAATCAGTATCGGAAGATATTCCTGAGGCAAGATCGTTCCTCAACAGTTCGCCGGAAACCCGAATTTCGGAGGCAAGACGCAACCCCACGAACGGGGTCATCTTAAGTACGGCCAAACAGGGTGTCAATGTTCAAACCCTTCAAATCCGGCCTATTACATAGAACTTGCATATATTTACTAAAAGCTTGCCAGGGAGCTATTTCAACCGAATTGACCGCCCAATGGCGTCCTCTCCCCGCAGGCTCAGATTCGCTTGCGCTTTTCGGCGAGGGCCTGTTCGATGATTTTAATATACCGGGCCGTGCTCCTGGAGTGAGGCAGGACCTCGAGCGTCCGCTTGAAAGCATCGAGCGCCGCCTCCATATCGTCGGACTCCACGTAATTCATGCCCAGGCCGGAGAGCGCCCCGAAATGATACGGGTTCAACTCCAGCACCTTGTTGCAGTCGGCGATGGACTCCCGGTAGCGCTTCGCCAAGAAAAGGGCGGTCGCGCGCTTGTTCCACCCTTCGGCGAAGCCCGGCTTCTTTCGAATCATCTCCCCGAACACGCGGATGGCCGCGTCGAGTTCGCCCAGGTTCATCAACGTCACCCCTTTTTTCATCAGGGCATCGATCTCGGCATCTCCCGAGCGCATCCATATTCGCCAGAGAGATCGGTTGGCCGCCTCCCGAATGGCGCTATCTTCGTCCGCCAAAAGGGCGGCCAGCGGCGGCGTATGCGCCATCGTGCCCTTCTCGCCGAGCTCGAGCGCGGCCGAGAGCCGCTCGGCGGGGCTCGGGCTCTTCAGGCGGAACAGGGCATCCTCCAACGAGGCCGCCCGCGCGGAGAGCGGCCCCATCGCCGCCAGCCACGCCAGGAGGAGCAGGCAAACCCACAACTGATTGAAAAAATGCACATTAAAGCCTCCCATCCGAAGAAGACGCGGACAACTGAACGTGAATCCCCTTCTCTCGATAACAACCCGAACCGGTAATTCGTTCCAGATAATCATCAATTCATTCTACTTTATGAATACAATACGAGAAACACGACGCCCGCCAGTATCACCACGGCGCCAAGGGCGGCCTCCCCGATCCGCTCCCGTTCACCGAAAAGAACATAGCCCATCGCCAGCGCCATCAGAATATCGACTTGCTTGACCGACTCGACGTAGGAGGAAAGCTGCAGCCGATAGGCCTCGCCCTGGGTCAGGTTGGTCAGCGCCGCGAAAAGGCCGAGCGAGAGAAAACTCTTCCAAAGGCGCGGGATCTCCCGAAATTGCGCCGCCGAGTTTTTGAGGACAATGGGAAGAACGCAAAGCGTCGCAAACACGTAGGTTCCGAGCGTCCCGAACGGCACGTCCGAGGTGATGACGGCCCACTTGAATGTGACCACCGAAGGGGCGTACATGAAAGCGGAGAAGAGCGCGTAGCGCTGGCCGCGATCCACGAAGAGGATGCGGATCGGCTCCCACGGCGAAATTTTCGCGCGGGAGATGTTCAGGACATAAACGCCGGCCAGCGTCACGGCGATTCCGAGGAGCCCCATGGAGGTGGGCGTCTCGCCCAGGGTGAAAAACGAAAACCCGACGAGCCATATCAGCGAGGTCTTCCAGATGGGAACGACCATCGAGATATTTCCGTAGAGCAGGGCCTTCGAGAGGAACAGCGTCGCGGCCGTCTGGCTGAACCCGAAGAAAAAACACGCCCAGTAGAAGCCCGACTGAATCTCCGGAACGCCTTGCCACACGACCGCCGCCGCCGCGAAGGGAAGAAGAAACGCGAAGCGTCCGAAAACGTTGATGTACTCGTCCAGCTGGTGGCCGAGGCGCTTCATCACCGCATTTCGCGATACCTGAAAAAACGCCGCCGCCAGAGACAGTGAGACCCAATCCACTCCCGGTGAGCTCCTCTGAATAAACACCCTTCCGGCGCGCGCCGTCTGACACCCCCGGCTGCTTATTATATCTTCACCGGACATCGCATAAAAAAAAGCGGCGGAGAGATTATCCGCCCTCCGCCGCGTGAATCCGTCTGTTTTTTTCTTGTTCGCTACTCGACGAGCGCGGCGCGGTTGGCCTCGAATTCATCGGGCGTGAGGGCGTCGCCGACACCGATCATGCTGTCGCGGGTGATGAGGTTGTAGAGCTTCTCTTCGCTCCATCCCTCGGTGCCCTTCGGGCGGCGCGGGATGATCAGGTAGCGGCAGTCGGCAGTCGAGTCCACGACGCGGAGCTCGATGCCCTCGGGCGCCTCGTAGCCCAGATCGTGAAGCGCGCCGCGCGGGTCGGCCACCGCCTTGCTCCGGTAGGGGAAGCTCTTGTACCAGGTGGGCGGCGAGCCCAGGAGCGGGCGCGGATAGCACGAGCAAAGCGTGCACACGACCATGTAGTGCACCTCGTCGGTGTTTTCGAGCGCGACAAGATGGTTAACACTGGAGGTGTCGATGCCGAGCTCATCGCACGCCGCCGCGGCGTTTTCGAGGAGGCGCTCCCTGAACGCCGGGTCCGACCACGCCTTGGCGACAACGCGCGAGCCGATGGCAGGGGTCTGGGCATAGATATCCTCGACCGCGCGGCGCATCTCGTCGGTCGTCAAGATGCCCTTCTCTTTTAAAATAGTGATCAGCGCCATCACCCGCACCTGGAAATAGTCGAGATCGTGCTCGACGCGCTCGACAGTGTCGTCCTCATGGCTGTGATCGTGACCATTGTCATGGCTGTGCCCGTTACCGCCACCTTTGTGCGATTGGTAGTAGTTCGGATCGTTCGTCGTCACCACGGCTCACCTCACTCGAATAAAAAAATGGAATGGTTCCCGGCGATTCGGCCTAGGCCGAATCGAGCCAGTGTTCGTATATTTCGACAAGCAGCTTGTCCCGCTCCTCGGCGGGCTGATGCGCCCAGACATCGTTGACGGGAAACGCCACCCAGTAGAGGTGGCAGAGCGGCATGCCGTCCTTGCCGTAAGCCAGCTTTTCGGGATTCCGGTATTGGCCAAAGTAGCGCGAAACAACCCCCTCCTTGCCCCGGAGGTACTCGGGCGTCCGGATATGGCCGGGAGGAAACCGGAGCTGAACCTTCACCTTGTCGCCGACTTGATATTTGTGATCCATCAGCCCTCCTGCCTGTGGGATGTCCTTCTCAATGTTCGTGGATGTCCAGTGAGGCCAATCAGCTTGCTACACACGGGGACAGGCTGTCCAGCCCCGGTTTTCAGGGTCCGGCCCAGGAACCCGGCTAGAGCTTGTAGAGCTTTTTGGCGTTCCCCGAAAGGATTTTTTCCTGATCCGCCGCCGGCAGCCTCGAGAGGCCCGGGATATCCCCGGCGGGCTGATGATTTCCCATGTCGGCGGGGTAATCCGTTCCGTAGACGATCCTGTCCGCACCGAGGGTCTTGACGGCGAATTCGAGGCAATCCGCGTTGTGGATGATGGTGTCGTAGTAGAATTTATCGAAATACTGCTCCGGATCTTTCGCCCCGTGCACCTTGGGCTCCTCCCGCTCGCCGTAGCCATGCTGCCAGCGGCCCCGTATCCAGGGGACGAAACCACCCACATGCGAGAGATAGAATTTAATATCCGGAAACCGATCGAGCACGCCGCCAAAAATGAGGCTTGATACCGCAATGGTGGTGTCGAGGGGGTTTCCGATGAAATTACGCAGGTAGTAATCCTGGAGCCGCTCGGGCGACGCCGCTTGGCCTTGCGGGTGGATGAAAATGGGCAGGTCGAGCGAGACGGCCTTCTCCCAGAAAACGTCGAGCGCTGGGTCGTCGAGGTTCCCTCCCGCCACGTTCGCGGCGATCTGTACGCCGATATGGCCGTTCTTCACGGCCCGATCCAGCTCGGCCGCCGCCGCCGCCGGATCCTGAAGTGGAACCTGCGCCATGCAGGAGAATTGCCCGGGGTATTTTTCCGCCAGGCCGGAGAGACTGTCGTTGATGGAGGCCGAGAGCTCTTTGTTCAAACCCGCGTCCAGGACGTAGAGGGTCATGAACGGCGACACCGAGAGGACCTGCCGCTCCACCCCCATGCGCTCCATGGCCTTCAGGCGAATATCCACCACGTAATACGGCTCGTTGAGTTTGTTTTTCCAGACGCGTTCCTTGCCAAAGATGGTGGCTCGGAACGCCATCCACTCATTACCTTTTTCGTCCTGCTCTATTGAAACAGCTTCGCCCAGGCGGCCCTTGCGGAGGTCGTCCAGAAACGCCTCGGGCAGAATATGCGTATGCGGATCAATGGCCATCGGTTTTCTCATCCTTTCGCTGACAGATGCGTCAGACCTTGAGCTTGTAGAGCTTCTTCACGTTGTCGAGAAGCATCTTCTTCTGATCTTTTTTCGTGAAGCGCGAGAGGCCGGGAATCCGTTCGGCTTTCTTCAGATAGCCCATGTCGAAGGGATAGTCCGTCCCGTAGAGGATGCGGTTCACACCCAGCGTCTTGACGGCGTATTCGAATGCGTCGGCATTGTGGATGATCGTGTCGTAGTAGAACTTCTTGTAATAGTTCTCCGGCGCCTTCGCCTTGTTGACCTTGGGCTCCTGGCGCTCGCCGTAGCCGTGCTGCCAGCGTCCCCGAATCCAGGGGGTGAACCCTCCCACGTGGGAGAGCAGGAACTTGATCTTCGGGAAGCGGTCGAACACCCCGCCGAAGATCAGGCTGGCGGCGCAGATCGTCGTGTCGAGCGGGTTGCCGATGAAGTTGCGCAGGTAATAGTCCTTCAGGCGGTCGTTCACGCCCATGACGTCCACGGGGTGAATGAAAATGGGAACGTCCAGCTGGACCGCCTTGCGCCAGACGACGTCGAGCGCCCGGTCATCGAGATTCTTTCCCGCCACGTTGGAGCCGATCTGCGCGCCCAGGTGGCCTTTTTTAACGGCCCGCTCCAGTTCCTTCGCCGCCGCCTTCGGGTCCTGAAGGGGAATCTGGGCCATGCAGCGGAACTTGTCGGGATTCTCCTCGGCGATCTTGAGGAGCGCCTCGTTCAGGGAGGCGGACAGCTCCCGGTTCAGGCCCTTATCCAGCGCATAGTGGGTCATCGGCGGCACGACCGAGAGTATCTGCATGTCCACGTTCTGCTTTTTCATGCCCTTCAGGCGCAGGCCCACATCGTAGGTTTCCTTGGGA
>CAMYJL010000020.1 GCA_947258645.1 uncultured Nitrospinota bacterium | reverse complement strand
ACGGTCGATCGATGCCGTGCTCACAGAAGATGGCAAACCCATACCAGAGGGTTTCCTCGATGCAATGGTTGCGTCATTGGCCGCTGTTCACGATCTCAAAAGAAACGGCCAGTTCGTGAACAGTCAAGCCGGCAGTATTTATATTGTAAAACCCAAACTCCATGGTCCAGAGGAAGTTGCCGCGACAGTTGAACTGTTTGGTCATGTCGAAAAGGCTCTAGGTTTAGATGAAAACACAATAAAAATAGGAATCATGGATGAGGAAAGAAGAACAACTGTAAACCTAAAAGAGTGCATACGTGCAGCTCAAGACCGTGTTGTATTTATTAACACAGGTTTCTTGGATCGAACTGGCGATGAGATTCATACCAGCATGTATGCAGGTGCAATGCTGCGTAAAGAAGAAATCAAACAACAACAATGGCTGAAGGCATACGAAGACTGGAACGTGGATGTTGGAATTGAGTGTGGCCTGCCCGGTCATGCCCAAATAGGAAAGGGCATGTGGGTCATGCCGGATAATTTAAAAGCCATGTATGATGCCAAAATAGTTCATCCTCAAGCTGGAGCCAACACGGCATGGGTGCCGTCTCCGAGCGCTGCAACAATACATGCCATGCATTATCATTATGTGAATGTTGAGGGAAGACAAAAAGAACTGGCTGATAGAGGCCGCGCCAGTCTCGATGATATATTGACAATTCCATTGCTTGATGGGGAATTAACCCCCCAAGAGATTCAGGCAGAACTTAGAAATAATGCCCAGGGCATACTTGGGTATGTTTCGCGTTGGGTCGGTCAGGGAATTGGTTGCTCTAAAGTTCCAGATTTAGAGGGAACAAATCTTATGGAAGATCTGGCCACTCTGCGTATCTCCAGCCAGCATATTGCTAATTGGTTGGAGTGGGACATCGTTACCGAGAAACAGGTAGGAGAAACTTTTAGAGAAATGGCCTCTGTTGTTGACAAGCAGAATGCCCATGACGGGAATTATTTGCCAATGGCAGATAATTATGCTGGTGATGAATTTAGGGCAGCGCTAGAAATCGTTTCTAATGGACTTGATTTACCAAATGGCTATACAGAGTCAGTATTGCGTGCACACCGTCTTGCAGTGAAAGAAACCCGGGTTGATTAACATAGTTAAAATACCTTTAAAATCTTTTTCTAAATCTGTTCACCTAAGCCTCTTCCCTTCCAATTAAACAAACCTCTCCACCTCACGTAGAACCGTTCCCGGAAGGTATGCTCCGAAAAAAGTGGATCCTTCGCGAAAATAATACCTTAGCCGATTCGCTCAATGGGCCTCTTGGGCGATCCTTCGACACCATTGACACGGGACCGGGGGCGACTACACGTCCGGGCGGAAAGCTGGCAAAATCCGAGTGTGATCGATTGACTTGAGTATTCACATATTGCGGGTCGGCCCTCATTTTCGGTTTGGAGGATCCTCATGCGAATCGCTATTTTAGGGGGAACGGGAAAGGAAGGGGGCGGGCTCGCTCTTCGGTGGGCCCGGGAAGCGGAGATTTTGATCGGATCCCGCAACATGGAAAAAGCGCAGCGCGTCAGCGCCGAACTGAACGAGGAGCTCGGTGAGCCCCTTGTGAAGGGCGGGTTGAATCGCTGGGCTGGCGAGGAGGCGGAAGTGGCGGTGCTGACCGTGCCGTACAGCGCCCACCGCGCCACGCTTTCGGACGTGCGGGACGTCCTCGCGGGAAAGATACTCATTGATACCACGGTACCCATCGATCCCGAATCTCCCACACGGCTGCGCAACGCCGGGCAAAGCGCCGCGGAAGAGGCCCAGGAGATTCTGGGGCCGGCGATCCATGTGGCTTCCGCCTTCGAGACGGTATCTTTTACCATTCTTCGCGATCTCGGCAAAAAGCCGGAAGGGGACGTTCTGGTGTGCAGCGATCACGAAGACGCGAAGGGGGTTGCGCTCAATCTCGCGCAACTATGCGGTTTCCGGGCGCTGGACGGAGGTCCGCTCCGCAACGCCCGGGTGGTCGAGGCGATGACTCCCATGCTCATCCATATCAACCGCACCTACAAGGTCAAGCATGCCGGTTTCCGGGTGAGCGGCCTGGAGGGCGTGGTGTCGGCGTAGCGGGGAAACGGGTGCACTCTACCAATTTTGGATCCGGCCCATGACGAATGACTGATCCCGGCTGCAAATCGATAACCGCCGCTCGATGAGCCATTCGCCGCTCGCAGGAACGACACCTCATGGACGAGAATAAGAAGAAGGTGGTCTCCAGGCCAATCCTGAATGGGCTTCCTCGCGATTACAGGCTGGTTTCCCTCATGACCTGACCGGAGATTAAATTTATTTAACCGTATGGATCTACCCGGGTTGCATTCAGTTATGGGAAATCGATTTTGCGAGAAGACATCGAGTTTTCTGCTGAAGGTCCGAAACTGCGGGGATGGTTGTACCTTCCCGAAGAGATTGGCCCTTTTCCGGCCATTGTGATGGCGCATGGATTTTCGGCTGTGAAAGAGCATCTGGTGTTTGAGGCCGAAAGGTTCTGCGGTGCCGGTTGTGCGGTACTGGCGTACGACCATCGAAATTTCGGGGCCAGCGATGGCGAGCCCCGGCAAGAGATCGACCCCATCCTGCAAATACGCGACTACCGCCACGCCATCAGCTATGCCCGAACACTGCCAGAAATTGAAGGAGATCGAATTGGTGTCTGGGGCAGCAGCTACAGTGGCGGCCACGTGCTGGTTCTTGGCGCTGTGGATAGACGGATCAAGTGCGTTGTCTCTCAGGTGCCCACCATCAGCGGATCAGCCAGTTCGGCGCGCCGGGTCCGGCCGGATCTGGTTGCAGGGCTGCTCTCCCGGCTGGAGGCCGATCGGGAGGCCCGATTCGCAGGAAGCCCTCCGCAGCGAATTTCCATCGTGTCGGACAACCCGGAGGAGCCATGTGCGCTTGCCGGAAAAGAGGCCTGGCAATTCCTCACCAATTCTGCAAAGGATGCGCCTTCCTGGCGAAACGAGATCACCCTTCGGTCCGTTGAGATGGCTCGGGAGTACGAACCTGGCATTTATGTGGACCGAATCAGTCCGACGCCTCTTCTCATGATCGTTGCGACCGAGGACACTTTGACTCCCACCGATCTGGCACTCAAAGCTTATGAATGCGCCCTGCCGCCCAAGAAGCTGAAAATGGTTCCAGGGGAGCATTTTTCGGTCTACGAGGCGCATTTCGAAGAAGCGGTAACGGCTGCCTGCGATTGGTTTATCGAACACCTCAAAGTGCAAAGGGTGTAAAAAGAACTTGTGCCTTCATGGTGAGCGGAACCTCCCCATCCAGCGCCATTGGATATGACGAGGGGGGAAGGAATCCCGCCATGTTACAGAGAGCCATCGAGCGAAATGAGTAAAAAAATGCCCCGGTCAGCCTCCTCATGTCTGCGTGAGCTGAATTCCCTCAGAAGGGAGTTTGACGATGATGCGTCGGGGAGGAAGGTTGGGCTCCTCAGGCATCTCGAACGCCGGAGACTTCAAACAGCGAGGGAGGTGGCTGAGTTCCATGACGTTCTTTGCTTCGTGCGCGCTTGGCCGGATGGTCCGGAAATTCTTGAAATCGCTGAGCGAACTTTAGAAGGGTTTGCCAAACGAAGTGATTTGCGTCGGTTCCGCAACCAGCTGGAGGGAAGCGGCATCGCCGGGATCGACATTTCCTATCGCTTTTTCCATCCGACCGCGGAATGGCTCGCAGAGCGATGGGGCGATCGACTCCAGATTGACTGGCCGGAATTCGAAAACGCGGCAAACCTGGAGGGTTTCCTGTCCATCCTCGGGAGCTACGCCGAGACGCCGGCTTTGGATGAGTACGATTTCGGTGCGCGCGTCTGGATCGACCGGATGAAGAATTCAGGCGAGACCGACGCCGCCTTTCTGATCAGAAGTTTTAGTTCCCTTTGTGCAGATTCCTTTCTGAGGGAAAAATTATACGAAGATCTGGATCCCTCCTTGCGCCTCCTTCCGGGTGCGGACACCCCTTCGCGTTCAACGGAGAAATTTCCAACGAAGCGCATCGTTTGGCAAAAAGGGCCGATTCAGAATCAACGCCCCGACCTGAAAGCGACGCTTCGTTCTTCGCGTTTTCAATTGCACAAGCTGGGCACGCGGCAAGCGCGTCGCGCGATTGATCTGACGCGGGGAGCGATGGTCGCGCGCCTTCGGGATCTCGATGCGTTCGCCTATGCGGACCCGGACGACGTCCGCATCGCCACCTGCGGCGGAGGCGTACAGATCCTCCTGACGGGTGTTTCGCCGGATCGGCGCCTGCTGCTGGAGTCCCTCTACGGGTATTTGCTCCTCAAGAATGGCGTTCCGATCGGCTACGGAACAGGGGTGGGCCTATTTTCCTCATGTGAGGTCGCTTTCAACCTGTTCCCCGCCTTTCGAGGGGGGGAGACAGCGCTTCTCTACACGTTGGTCCTCGCGGTTTTCCGGCAGTTGTTCGAGGCCGATACCTTCATGGTCGATCCCTATCAATTGGGGGAGGACAATGAGGAGGCGCTTCATTCCGGTGCCTGGTGGTTTTATGCGAATCTGGGGTTTATGCCGCGCGATTCGGCGGCCTTGCGTTTGGCGCGAGCCGAGATGAGCCGCAGGAAAAAGAGAGCCGGATACCGCTCCTCCATTTCGTCGCTCAAAGACCTCTCTCAATATCCGGTTTTTCTCGAGCTCAGGCGGAAGCGCCGGGATGTGATCGGGACGCTGAACCTGCCCGCCGTGGGGCTGGCCGTGACGGATTTGATGGCCCGCCGCTTCGGTTCGGACCGGAAGGGCGGAACGCACCTGTGTGCCGAGGAAGTGGTTTATCTTTTAAAGGCGGGGTCGCTTAAAAAAATGATCGCCGCCGAGCGGGAGGCATGGGAAAGATGGAGTCCGCTTATTCTCGCCCTCGGCTCCGTCCATCGTTGGCCGCGGAAAGACCAGCGTGCCCTTGTTGAAGTCATCCGGGCCAAGGGGGGGCGTCATGAATCCGGCTTTGTCCCGTTGTTCGATGGCCATCAACGGCTTCGAAAAGCGGTTCAGCGGCTGGCCGAAAACGGTTAAGGACGATTCTTTATTCGGCGGGAGTGAACCTGTGCATGACGAATTCCTGTATATCCCCTGTCACAAGTCATCGATTCTTGACTGACTGCTGGATGACCCATTGAGGCCACCATTTACCCGGTCATGATCCAAAATTTGGGGGGTCTTGTTCTCTGAAACGCACTAATTAAGAGGGACTTGTGGTTATTTAATGGGGAAGGCGAAAATCGTGAGATTAAGCTCATCACCCAAAGGTCGCAGGCTCGAATCCTCCCCCCGCTGCAAAAAATTCAATGAGTTCCGGCAATGGCCGGAGTCCGGTTTTTTTACAGAGGCGGCGGGGGAGACGCCCTCGATGGGCCTCTGCATCAAGAACGGCCATTTCACATGTTCCAGCCTTCGAGCGCATAATTGGCTGAATGCGGACAAATCGGCGTCATTTCGAATGACTTGAAGCGAGAGCCCCCTTTTCCACGTCTTGTTCTTGGGTAGATGCTGGGATGGTTTTTCGACCTCCCGCAAACGTGTTGTTGAGCGGGTTCCGGTTTTTTTCGGCTGGGGAGAAATTGCGTGTACACAGCGACAAAAGAAATCCTGCTTCCGACGACGATGGCCGGCTCGCTGCCGCGGCCGGGCTGGTTCACCGAAAATCTCGCCGGCAGGCCTTTTCGCTTGGCCATGGCGGATCGAAGCTTCCGCGAACAGTATCTGGATGCGGTTTCCAGCTTTATTCGGGATCAGGAACGCGCGGGTCTCGATATCGTGACGGACGGCGATGCGCGTTTCGACAACGACGTGGGCGGGCGTTCCTGGATCAGCTACACAATGGAGCGTTTCGAAGGCGTTTCACCTTATGGGACCGTCCCGTACCGTTACCCTGAGCGTGCCCAACATGCGCCGGGAAGCATCCTGCATGAGGTTCATAACTCGCGCGTCCTTCCCATCGTGACGGGAAAGATCGGCCCGGGCCATCTGGAGTTTCCGATGCTGTGGCGGATGGCGCAGCAATTGACGCGCAAGCCCGTCAAAATCGGTTTCTCGTGTCCTAATCCGATCGGGTCACTGCTGCCGAATGTGTACTACAAAGATAGAAAAGAATTGATTGCCGATCTGTGCGAAACGATGAACGGAGAATTTCACCGCTTGGCCGACGCGGGCGCGTCGATTTTTCAGGTAGAGGAGCCATGGATTCACCGCATCGACGTGACAGACGAAACGGCCGCGGAGGAAAGCGTCCGGGCCTTTAACCGGAGCGTGCGGGGCCTTCGCGATAAGCTGGAGCTATGGTGCCACACCAGTTGGGGGAATCCCGCTCAGCAGCGCCCATCCGGTCCCGATAAAATCTACGGACCCGCGCTGGGGTATATGAACGAGCTTGACGTGGACGTGCTCACTTTCGAGTGCGCGAGCACGGGCGGGTTCGAACTCAAGGCAATCGGCGAGAAGATCACGAAGCCGAAGATCGGAACCGGCGTGATTGACCATCGCAGCCTTCAGGTGGAGCGGCCCGAGGAAGTGGCGGACCTCATCCGCAAGGCGCTTGAATATATCCCCGCCGAGCGGCTGTGCATCACGACTGATTCGGGGTTCGGCCGCGAGGGGATGGCGCGCCGCCATGCCTTTTTTAAAATGGTTGCCCTTGTCCTGGGAACGAATATGGTTCGCAGGGATCTGGGGGTGGCGGAGGCCGATGTTCCAGCGGCCGACGAGCGATTTGCCGCAGCGGAACTGGAATAATCCAACGTTTTGGAACTTTCGCATGAAGGCGGAAAAATTTTCTGGGGGAGATGCTGATGCCTGAAAAGCAGGGTGCGCGGTACATGGTGGAATTGTTGACGGCTTACGGCGTGACGGCCTTTTTCTTCGTGCCCTCCATCCTCAGCCGGACATTGGCGCAGATGGACGATTTTCCCATCCGTCGGGTGATGGCCCACGGAGAGAAGGCCGCCGCCTACATGGCCGACGGCTACGCCCGCGCATCGCTGAAGCCCGGCGTCTGCGGGGCGCAGACGGTGGGGGCCGCCAATCTCGCGGCGGGCTTGCGGGACGCCTACATGTCGCATAGTCCGGTCATCTCTCTGGTCGGAGGCCGGTTCGGCCACTCCAAGCACATGCTTCCCTATCAGGAGGTGGACGACTACCCCATATTCGTTCCCCTCACGAAGGCGAATCTTCAGGTGGACGAGGTCGGGCGGATACCGGACCTCATGCGGCAGGCCTTCCGCGAGGCGACGTCGGGCACGCCCGGGCCGGTGAACCTCCAGTTCTGGGGGAACCACGGCGAGATCGAGAACGATGTGGCGGACCTCGACCTCATCGTCGAGGAGCATCACATGAGCGTTCCCGCCTACCGGCCGCGGCCGGATATAGAATTGGTGAAAAAGGCGGCTGAGCGCCTTCGGGCGGCCGAGCGCCCCGTTATATTGGCGGGCGGAGGGACGAGAACCTCCGGTGCCGGGAAAGAGCTGATCGAGCTGGCGGAAAAACTCTCTATCCCGGTGGCCACGTCCACCGGCGCATTTTCTCTGGTCCCTGACGACCATCCGCTCTACTTCGGGGTCCCGGGGACGTATTCGCGGGAATGCTCGAACAAGGTGATGATGCGGGCGGACCTCGTTCTATTCGTCGGCAGCGAGACGGGCGGGCAGATCTCCCATTTCTGGAAAGTTCCTCCTCCCGGAATCGAGGTCATCCAGATCGGCATCGACGCGAACGACCTGGGCCGGAATTACCCGAATTCGGTTTCCGTCCTGGGTGACGCCAAGGTGACGCTACGGGCGCTCATCGATTCGGTCGAGGCGGCGGGAGAGGGCGCCTGGGTTTTGGAGGTGCAGAAGACGGTCGCCGACTGGCGGGCGGAAGTGGAGCCTTTCCGCAACTCCGATGCCGTTCCGATGCGCCCGGAGCGCGTCATGAAAGAGCTCGGCGACTGCCTTCCGGAGGATGTTCTTCTCGTGTGCGATACGGGCCATTCGGCGGTGTGGGTGTCGCAGCAGCTCTGGATGAAGGGGACGAAGTGGGACTTCATTCGGTGTTCCGGGTCGCTGGGATGGGGTTTCCCCGCCTCGCTGGGGGCCAAATGCGCTCTTCCGGATCGGCCGGTCGTGTGCTTCACGGGCGACGGAGGCTTCTGGTACCACATGCAGGAGCTGGAAACGGCGGTTCGGTGCGGAATTCCTTCCGTGACGATAGTCAATAACAACAATTCGATGAATCAGGAATACAATGTTTACATGCGCGCCTACGACGGGAAACCGTCCGACAGTTGGGGCGATATGTGGCATTTCACGGAGGTCAACCTGACGAGAATCGCCGAGGGGATGGGAGCGCTGGGGATCCGCGTGGAGAAGCCGGCCGATATTGCTCCGGCCCTCGCTCAAGCCCTCGCCAGCGGAAGGCCCGCCTTGATTGAAGTGGTCACGGACATCGAGGCGATCGCACCCAGGGCGTCGGTGGGGTAGGGAGGAATCGCCGGACGCGATTTTACTGCCGGTGAAACGCGAGCCGGGTTCTTATCGCGCGTTGCCGTTTCCGAGTTGCGGCCTTTTTCGGAAAGCCATCCGGCGAGCCAGGGCGTCACATCTTCCTGGATGTAGCGGTGTTTGGCCAGGGTTCGCGCCGTTGAAGTCGCAAATGCCATAAAAGGGTCCTTTTTAATTTTTTTTCTCCGCAAAGGCAGCGCTCCTGGGGCCAGGTCACCCTTCAGAATCGGGAATTGCTCCCCTCCATTTGAAGTGATACTTTCGCAATTAAACAATAACTTAGATGTTTTCCGGCGCGAGCTTTTTGGAGGCTTCCAGGTTTGGCAGCCCGGCGGTGGCGCATCTGTGCAACGAATATCCCCTCCGCCGATTGGCTGTGGCAAGTCCGCTGAGGGCGTGCCACCCGGCGCCGCGCGCTCGGGAGACAGGGGGGAATGGAAAAAGCCAAGAATAGGGGAGTTTTCTTTGTGAAGAAGAAGAAGAAAGCTCATGTCTGTAAAGGAGGGGGTCTCTTGCCGCCGAAACTGAATCGACTCCAGCATATTGCTCTCAAGGTCCGTGATCTGGATGCTTCGCTCCAGTTTTATGTGGACGTTCTGGGCTTTTCCGTTATCGAAAACATCGATCAGACAGACCCGGCGAAGACGACCTACGGCTACACCCGCCGTGTGCGTTTCATTTCGTGTACGAACGAGCACCACGTTATCAACCTGACGGAAATCGGGCCCGAATTCGTTCCCCCGAATCTACCGCCTCCCGAAAACTCGCGGGTGCGAACCGAGTATGGACTCCATCATTTCGCTTTTATCGTGGATGGCAAGGCCGAGTTCGACGAGTGGGTCGAATACCTGAAATCGAAGGGGGTCGAATTTGTCAGGGGGCCCCTGCTTCACAGTCCCACGCATCCCGAGGGCGACGGCTCGCCCGGCGAGAACCGGGCGGTCTACTTCTGCGATCCGGATGGAAACGCGATCGAAATATGCTGCGACATTATGCATCTCGACGAATACGGTGAGGTGGACCGGGAGTGGCACGCCGACCGAATCCGGCGGGACGGCTACAACCCGGATGAGGTTCCTCTCCCCCCCATTAACAGATGAGCGAAATCATTTTGCATGAATTGTCACGAAATTCACAGAGGTTCTTATTCTCATTGGGAGGCATAAAAATGTCGGTAATGTCGAAAGCAGGACTCGCTGTTATCGCTGTTCTGGCAGCAGGCTTTTTCGCGGTATCAGAGCTTGAAGCCGCGAAGACGAACGTCACCATCGCCGCCGGGGGCAAGGGCTCGGGCGGCTACCGCCTCTCGGGCGGGCTCGCCGAGGCAGTCAACCGCCGGAGCGACAAGGTCAACATCACGGTCCAGCCCACCGGCGGTTTTGTCGCCAACACACGAATCATCGGAACCGGCCGGACCCAGTTCGCCATGACGAGCACCGTCTTCCTCGACTTCATCCGCCGGAGAGAGGGACCTTTCAAGAAAAATTCGAAGGCTGTCACCTCCATCCGGGCCATCGGACCCGTCGCCACCTCGTGGTTCCAGCTCACGGTTCCGGCCAAGAGCTCGATCAAAAGCTACAACGACATCATCGGCAAACGGGTCAACTTGGGGAAAAAGGGAAGCGGCGCTTACTTCATGGCCAACAAGGTTGTGGAATGGATGAATATCAAAAAGAAAATCCGCGCGGACGCGATGAGCTGGGGTCCGGCGACGAGGGCTTTGGTGGACGGGAAGATCGACGTGTTCATCATTCACAACCCCGTCCCCTCGCCCCACGTTCTCCGGGCCTCGCGGAGCATTCCCGTTCGGGTTCTGAGCATGCCCGAGAACCTGCGCGACAAATTCGAGGAATTGAGCAAGGGCTACTCGAAAGAGACCGTTGACGCGAGCATCTACAAAGGAATGAAGGGCAAAAAATTTAAGTCGATCTCCCATTCGATTTACATGGTCGCTCACGAGAGCACGCCCAACGACATCGTTTACGAAGTCGCCCGTCACACCTACAACGAGAAGAGCAAGAAGTTCCTCACCAGCGGCCACAAGGCCTGGAAGTTCGGTCTGAAGGATGCGGCCACCTCTGGCGCATTCATCAAAAAGGTGCTGAAAACCGGAACGCCGATTCATCCGGGCGCCGCCCGCTTCTGGAAGGAAAAAGGCTACGCCGTCAATTAGTTTTGGCTTTGGGAGGCGTTCTTTGGGGAAATCCTGTCCCCGGAGGGCGCCTCCCGACTTGAGGCAATCGCTCCCCCACCGGATGACGATGCTCGAAACGAAGGGATTTCATGAATAAAGCGCTCGAGATCGTCTGGGGGTGGATCCGGTTCATTCTTTCACCCGAGATGGGAAAGCGCCGCGAACTCCAGCGCGGCATCCAACGGGAAAATCTGCCGATCTGGTTGTTCTTGGTGGCTCTTTTTGTGGTTTACCAAGGAGCCCTGGCGGGCAGGACGTATGAACTGCTCGCCCCTCATCAGATTGCATGGGAGTGGCAGAAAATCGCCTTCCCGCACCTGGGGGTCACCGTCTCGGCGGGTGTTCTTCTCTTCGCCACAGGCGTCAGTCTCTTCCCGCACCGCACAGCGATTTTCGGCGCCATTGCTTTCTCTTTTTTCTATCTCTACGGAGCGGCCAGCAACGCACCGGTCGATCTTTTTCTCGGCTTCGCCCAGCCGCTGGCGTCTTTTTTTCTCATTCCGATTTTCGGCGAAGCGTCGGAGAGCACCTTCACCGCGATGTGGGAGACCCTTCACTTTCCGGCCCTGAGTTTCTACGCCTTTCATGTATATCTTCCGTTTTACATTTTTTTCACCTCTATTCTCGCGTTCCTCTGCTACCCGGCGGGAAAGCGGTCGCCGCTCCATCGCCCCTCGTGGGTGGATGTCATTCTTTGCGTGGCGACGATCGTCTATACCCTCGAATACATGATCAATTTCGAGGATCGCGGCGATCGCTCGGGCGTGATCCTGTGGCCCGATGTGATTCTCGGGGTGATGGCTTTCATCGCCACCATCGAAATGTGCCGCCGGGTTCTCGGGTGGGTGCTTCCCTCCCTGGCGATATTCTTTTTCGTCTATAATTTGACGGGGCCCTTCTTTCCGGGCCGCTTGGCCCACAATGGGTTCAGCGCCAACGAGGTTCTCGCCTTCATCTATGGGAACGAGGGCATCTACGGCCTCATCGCCAACGTTTACGCCAGTTACGTTTTTCTCTTTATCGCCTTCGGCGTTTTTCTGGAAAAAACCAAGGTGGGCGATGTGTTCGTGGATCTGGCTTTTGCCCTGGTCGGGCGGCTTCGGGGCGGGCCGGCGAAAGCCTCGGTCATATCGAGCGGCCTTGTCGGCTCGGTCGTGGGAAGCGGCGCCGCCAACATTGTCATCACAGGGACGTTCACCATTCCCCTGATGAAGCGCGCGGGTTTCAGGCCCCACTACGCCGCCGCGGTCGAGACGGTCTCCTCCGTCGGTGGGCAGCTCATGCCGCCCGTCATGGGCTCGGCGGTATTCCTGGTGGCGGCTTTCACCGAAACCGATTACGGGTACATCGCGCTGGTGTCCCTCATTCCCGCCATCATGTATTACTTCTCGGTTTACATGTCGGTCCACTTTCAGGCCGGCCGCATGGGGATTCACGGCCTGCCGAAAGAGGAACTCCCACACCTTGGGGCGCTCCTGAAAAAGGACGGCTATCTTCTTCTTCCGGTGCTTCTCCTCATCTGCCGTCTCATCATCGGACGCTCGCCCTTTGACGCCGCGCTGTGGGCCATCCTCCTGGCGTTGGTCCTGGGCCTTTTCCGGGAAGACACCCGTCTTATTGCCTTCCCGCCATTGATTGCCCGTGCTCTTGGCGTTCCCGGCTGGAACACCACAAGCGACCGGCGGAGTATGCGTACCGGGAAGAATTCGAATAACGCAGAGCCAGCGCAGACCGATGAAACGGCTCAAGCGCATGAAGCGTCCCCGGGCGGAATGTTCGGCGAGAACTGGATGCTGGGCGCGGGGCTCGGTCTTTGGGTGGTTCTGCCCCTGTTTGGCTTCGGATGGCTGGAGGCGCTTTTTTGGGCGCTGGCGGTGACCGGCCTGATCTCCTCGCCCCGCCTGATGGCGACTTTCGAGAAAGCGGCGCTCAACTCTCTGATCATCGGCGCGACGGTGGGCGTGATGGGGGCTGTCCTCGCGGGCGTGGCCCTGCCGGGCCTGGGCCTCAAGTTCTCATCTATCGTGGTCGGCTACTCGGGCGTCCTGCGGGAAGCCTTTGGCTGGACCGGCTCGGAACTGCCGATGGCCATCTTCCTGTGTGCGCTGGCGAGCTATGTCCTCGGGATGGGAATGACGATCACGGCGAGCTATGTCCTGCTCTCCATCCTGGCGGTCCCGGCTCTGGTCGAGCTGAATGTGCCGCTCGTCAACGCCCATCTCATGATCGTCTGGCTGAGCCTGGACGCCGCGTTGACCCCGCCCTTCGCTCTGGGCTCGTTCATATCGGCGGGCCTCGCGGGGGCGAATCCGATACGTACCGGCTTCGCGGGCCTCAAGCTGGCGAAGGTGCTCTACATCATGCCCTTCCTGATGGCCTACTCGCCGATTCTCATGGACCCGGGCACCCCCTGGTTCGAGGTGGGGCTGGTCTGGGGGTCGGCGTTCGTCGGCTTCTACTGTACCTCGGCCGCGCTGGAGGGATACATGCGCCGGAACCTCGCCTCGTGGGAGCGTGTGTTGCTTGGCCTCGCTGGCGCGCTTCTTTTCTTCCACGTCGGCTGGATGAAAATCGCCGGAATGCTCTGCCTGGCGATGGGCCTTGCCTCCCAGTACTTATATGGCGCCGGGCGAGACGACCCGGGACATCTGGAATCGCCTGGAGAAATTTCCGCGTAATTTGAGGGAATCCCTGGACGCTCCGATTGTATGGGGAAACATGGGCGCCGGTGTGACAGCTCTGGAAACGGCCGTCGGGCAGGCCATCCGAAGGGTGTTTGAAAATTTATCTTTGAGAGTGTAACGGAGCAGCGATGCCGCTCGTCAGAAACCTTGAAACCCTGAAGTGGGACTACGATCCGGAAGCGGCAAAAAAGCCCGGCTCTCCCACCCCTATCGTGCTGAATATCCGGGGCGGGCGACTCCCCTCCACCATCGAATGGGGGGAATAATTTCTGTAACCATTTTGCGACGCTCAGATTGCGGCAGATTCACAAATGTGCCGTTTGCCATGACGTTCTCCTTTTCGTTCCTTATGGTGATGGCCATGCTTGTATCTCCGACGACTTGTTCCTCACGGCGTCGATTCGTTTCTGCACTTTGGTGGTGGCATACCATGCCTCGCTCTGGGCTCATAGCGATTTAGTATACGCACCATGTCGCAATTGACCTTGCTCATATCAATCGGTCCGGCACTCCTGAAAGCCATTTTGTAAGATGGTCGATAATTGTAATCGCCATATCGCTCCGGGAAATTGTCACCTGACAGTGATATCCAGGTGCTGTATGACAGGGCCGCCACCCCCATCAAAGAGAACGTGCCCACATATCCCGCAAAGGCCTGCAGCACGGGCTTCGCGCACCGCCCACTTTCAAAGTTGCGGGCCACATACGCCATAGCCACTGGTAAAATCTGCATCCAGAATCGGGCATCAGAATAGGGCCAAACAATCAAGACCGCCATATAAGAAATTGCGTAGATGTCCAGGACGTTTAGCGAATCTCGCCTAAGCCACACCCCCTTCAAGAAAAGAAATAAGAAAGCTCCCCCAATTATTATCACCCCGGAATGGAGCATATCTGGGATCTTGCTTGCCGGGATATTGGCCGCCAGCTCTCCCCAATCCCTTAATTTGATTTTGAACAATTGAGCGGCAGTAATATCCTCGCTGAAGACCTTAAGGGCCTCCTCGAAATATAATTTGTTGAAAATAAAAAACAGGACACCACACAGAATCATTAAGCATAGAGTCAGGTATATTGTCGCAGACCGCTTCGTTAGCGCACCCCAATTGGTGCGAAACCATCTAAAAAAACCCTTTGGCAAAACGGCATAGAGGATCGGCGGCATCAGCGTGATCCCCACCGCGCGAGTATTGATTGACAAAATGGCTAACGCCAATGCTCCGCCAAAAAAAGCAATTTGACGAACACCCTTTTCACGTGCAACCAGACTTGCGCTCAACAAAGTCAAAAACGAGAGGCCGAAGTAGGTCGGATCGCTTACCGGCAAGGTGATGTGCTTGATAAAAGCAAAGCTCAATAGAGCCATGCAACAAATCACGAGCGCCGATCTGGATGAAATTCCGAAGTTTTGGGTGAGTAAATATTTGGCCGACAGCAATCCCATGGCCACAAAAAGAATGTTCACGAGAATAAAAGAAAAGGAAAAAGCACCTCCAATTCCGTGAAGTCCAGCCAGGATCAACGGATAGCCCATCTTTAAGCCTGTCGGCTTGCCATCAAGCAGAAAACCATGGCCATCCAGGAACGATTGGGTGATTTTCAGGTAAGCGATTACATCCGTATTTAGCCGAAGTGGGCTTGCGGTCTGGAGCAAATAAACGCATCCGATCAGTATGATTGCAAACCAGGGCGCGCGCTTCACCAGCCAGTTCATATCCTTGGCCAACATAAACGCTCCTTCGATCCCTGTCTGCCTCAATGCGATACAGTAGTATTCAATTTTACCGCTTTAATGCCCGTGTCACCATGCACCACCCTGATCACCCCTCCCGATACTCCACTTCGATCCGGGTCGTTGTGGCCGGGACCGTGCCCTCCGTATATATGTCCGTATGCTTCGAATCGTTGCTGTTGAACGAGGATGAATCTCTGACAACTTTAAGAGTGACGGACCCAAACTCCGTGGGCACTTTCGCCAGGGGCTGGCCGGACACTTCTTGCCCCTCCAGATTTCTGTTCAGGACGTACCGTCTGGTAATGCCGGTCACGGATGTCGGGATAATCCGGATTGTTTTGTAGAGCTCATTCGGTCATATCTACGGTTTCAACCATTAAATAATACCCATCCAAGTGTGGATTTTCGTCATCTGGCATTCGACCACTATTCTTAATTATCTCTCGCACAAATGGACGATGCTGCTTTTTTCATCGAGGGGGAGGGCCGGATGCTCTTCCATATCGATGATGAGGAAGTCGAGGCCGGGGCGGGCGATCTGATTCATATCCCGGGAGGCGCGTGGCACCACGTCGAACAGGTGAAAGAGGGCCGCCTCATCGTGCTGAATATCCGGGGAGGGCGGCTCCCCTCCACCATCGAATGGGGGGAATAATCTCCCTCCTCAGACAGGAAATATTCTCCCCACCGGGCACCTTTTTCCCGGGT
Source organism: uncultured Nitrospinota bacterium (assembly GCA_947258645.1). GTDB lineage: Bacteria > UBA8248 > UBA8248 > UBA8248 > UBA8248 > CAMYJL01. The sequence continues at coordinate 13,062 of CAMYJL010000020.1, read as the reverse complement.
GCAATCCTTCCCCTCTTGTTGATCGGAATACCATAACTATCTGAAATATAATGCAATAAGTCCATAATCCAATCTGGCACGGATCGTGAAAATACCTGTGGCCAGAGGGGATACGGCCCGGCCGCCGCGGGCCCTGAAGATGACTTGGGATGGGGAGATTCAAGATGATGGAGAAGGCGGAAGGCACTCTGATTTACATTGGCTGCCCTTGCGGATGTGGGAAAGACCTGGAGATTCACCTCTTTCCGCTGGAAGACACCGAGCACATGGCCGAAGACATTCCCGAGGTCGGCAACAACATTTGGCAGCAGCTCGTTGACGACAAGGGCTTGGAGGGCGCCGTCGAATTTCTCCACAAAAACGTATAAGCAGCTAACCGCATAAGGTCCCCGGAACGGGCTTTCGCTAATTCGAAGGTATGCCGCTAACCGCCTACCGCCCTTCGATGAGATCGCCCCTTCCGGGGCCGTTTTTTTTCCGCCTTTGTTCAAGCCGAAAAAGCCGGGCCGCGATCATCCCACCATGTCGATAAATTTCGTCGAAACACTCAGACTCAGGTAATTGAAATCGATGGGTTTGGTGACAAAATCGTGGGCGCCGAGGCACATCGCGTCCCTGGCGACTTCTTCGTCGGGATGCCCCGTGACCATGATGACGCCGAGACTCGGATCGGCTTCCTTGGCTTGCTTCAGTGTCTCGATACCATTTATCCCGGGCAACTGGATGTCGAGAAGCATGATGTGCGGGCGGATCTCCTTGACTTTTTCGACCGCCGTTTCTCCGCTGTGCGCCGTTTCCACTTCATAATCCTGGCTGGAAAACCTTCTGGCAAGCATATCGGCGGCGTCCTTTTCATCATCGACGATCAGGATTTTCGGCACGGAAATATTCTCCTCGGGCAGTGGGGCGCGAAGCGCAACCGAAATTTCACGAAAGGTGTCAGAACGGAAAACGGAATCCTAGCACAAAACGACTGCCACACCATCCGGCCGTGCTTTTCTGCCCTGCCTCATATTCATATGGTGAATGGTTTTGGATCAGCGGTAATCAGTTCGATTTTCGGGTAAAAAAAACCGCCTGAAGATCGCGCATCTCACGGAAGATGGGCTCTCATGTGGCCGATCTGCGGGGCGATCCTCAGGCGGTGCCGATTACAGGGACAATCGGCGAGATCCTTATGGGTTAATTTGGGACCGGAAGATCCCTCCCGCCACACAATTTTTTGTTCTTTTTTTGACAAATTGTCAGGGAGGAAGCCTTTGCCCGGGCCTCCGAAGGGGATAAATCCGAGAATATTGGCGGGAATCCGACGAGAGGAAAAACGGGGGTGGCGGGAGAAAGAAAAGGGAGATATGAAGGAGGCGGTTCCTACACTTTTGCGCCGAGGAGGCGTCTCATCTCATTCATCAATGCCTCCATTTCGATGGGTTTTGTCACAAAGCCGTCCGCGCCCGCACGCATGGCGCGTTCCTCATCCTCGGTCATCGCTTGGGCCGTCACGGCCAATACGGGAATGCCCTTTGTCTGGGGATCTGATTTGAGGCGTTCGATGGCCTCAAAGCCATCCATGACCGGCATCCGGAGATCCATCAGAATGATATCCGGACGCTCCCGGCCTGCTGCCTCAATGGCTTCCTTGCCGTTGAATGCCGATTCCATCCGGGCCGCATTTTCCATCAGGAGTTCCAAGTATAGGTGGTAATTTTCCACATCGTCCACGACCAGGATCGACCGGCCTGCCCAGGGTTCATCATGGCCGGCCGGCCCTTCCGCGCCGCCGGGCTGGCGGTCGTCTCCCTGATCCGTCACCTGGATTCTGGGCAGCGTTATCGTGAACGTGCTCCCCACGCCTTCTTCGCTTTTCACCGAAATTCGACCCCCATGCATCTCCATGATTTCACGGGCGAGCGCCAGCCCAATTCCGAGACCTCCCGCCCTTCGCGTATAGCCGCTCTCCAGCTGGGCGAAGCGGTCGAAAACAATCTTTTTTTCCTCGGGGCTGATGCCCATTCCTTCGTCCTGGATTTCGACCTTTACGTCATCGTCCGAAGCGACTGTTTTCACCAGGATGGTTCCGCCTCCGAGCGAATATTTGATGGCGTTGTCGATGAGGTTGTTAATAATCTGAGCGATGCGCGTCGAATCGCAACCGACGACACCGGTAGCGTGGTCCAGCTGCATGCTCAGAAAAAATCCCTCGGGAAGACGGGGATGCCATGAGTCCACAATCCGGAAAATCAGGTCGTTAAGAGAAGTGGGCGCCAGCTTCAGGCGGACCTTGCCCTCCTCAATCCGATCGAGGTCGAGCATCTCCTCGATCATCGACAGCAGATATTTTCCCGAGTCGCGTATTTTCGGGACCAGCTGATTTGTCAGTTCACCGTTCTCATCGGAATCTCTCAGGAGAAGGTCGCTGAATCCGATGACAGCGTTCAGGGGGGAGCGCAATTCATGGCTCATGGTCGAAAGAAATTCGCTCTTGGCGCGGCTGGCGGCCTCGGCTTCGTCCCGGGCCAGTCTCAATTCTTCTTCGTTGCGTTTGCGTTCGGTGATATCGCGGCCCAGGGCGATGATGAGTTGCTGGCCGTTCGATTCGATCTTGCCGGCGCATATCTCAACTATGAGTGCTTTCGAAGGTGATCTGGTCGCCCTTTTCCATCTTCCGCCATTGTCCGGGAAACTTTTTGTGATCAAAAGATGGGGAGACGTCGGCAACGGACATCGTCAGCAGTTCATCGCGCGAGTAGCCCAGGTTTTCGCAGGCGCGCTGGTTTACATCGAGGAATTTGGCGTCCAGATCGTGAACGAAAATCGCATCCGCAGCGAATTCGATAAGGTTGCGGTATTTTTCATCGCTTTGTAGGATCGCTTCTTCTGTTTTCTTGCGATCCGTGAGATCCTTATGGATGATCGAGACGGCCATAACTGCGCCTTCATCATTTTTTACCGGGGAGATCGTGATGCTCACCGGAACCCGGGAACCATCTTTCCTCAAGCGTTCGGCTTCAAAAAAGAGGGGTTTTTTTCTTCTATAAATCAGCTCTTCCCTGTCAATGTCCTGGGCGTCCTCGGGAATGATGGTGGTGATGGACTCGCCCAGAATTTCCGCCTCGGTGTATCCGTACAGTTTTTCGGCGCCGGCATTCCAATGGAGAATCTTGCGCTCCCGGTTCGTCACCATGATGGCGTCCGCGTTGTCGTTGATCACGCTCTGGAAGAAATTCCGGCTGCGCTGGGCTTCTTCGTGAAGACTTGCATTTTCGATGGCAATCGCAGCCTGGGAGGCGAGAGAGGCGATAAGACCCAAATCTTCCTCGTGGAAGAAATCGAGCTCCTGGGATTGGCAGTTGATTCCCCCGATTATCCGGTCTTTCACGCGGAGGGGATATCCGATATACGATCTGAGGCCCAATTCCCGGGCCATGCGGGTTTTTTTCCAGTCCGAATACTCCAGTACATCGGGAATAATAATCGCCTCCCCCCGCTGGACAATTTTTCCCATGGCGCCTTCCCCGAGTTGGTACCCGGTTGATGACAAATCTTCGTGTGTTAAATCCTTATTGCTAATCATTTTGGGCATGATCTCTCCGGTCGATTCTTTTAGAAGAAAGATTTTCGAGAGATCCCCGCCGAGCAGTTCCAGGGTGGCGCCGGTGATGATTTTCAACACAGTGTCAATATCCAGATTCTCTGTAATTTTCTGGTTGAGATCATTCAGGATGACGAGCCGGGAAGAACGTTCTTCTGAGGCCTGGAAAAGAGTTGCATTCCGGATAGCCGGTCCCAGATGGGCGGCGATGGAGATGAGAAATTTTTCGTGCTCGGCGGAAAAGGCCGCAGGGATTATGCTGGCGAGGGAAAGATGAGCGATGCATCGACTCTCCTGGAGAATGGGAACCGCCAGAACACTTTGAAATCCAACTTCGGTTAAAGCCTTTGCCCTCGGCGACGATGTGAGATCGCGCAGATTCGGAACATTCACCAAGCGTTTCTTTTCGTAAACTTCCAGGACCCATTCGGCCGCGCCCGTAATATTGCCTTCGTCGGCATGCGGACCTTTGATATCCGAATCGACGTACCAGTTGCGTCGAACGCCCTGGTCGAAAGATGCAATGAGATACCGCTCGCAGGGAACGACGCGGCGGATCTCCCGCACAATCGTTCGGAAAAGATCTTCCGGCTTCAGAGTCGAGCTGACGGTCCTGGCGATCCGGTCCACGATTGCGAGGCGAGTCGCTCGTTCTTTGTCTATTTGGGTCAGCTCCGCTTTTTCGATAGCGATTGAGGCAAGGTCGCCAAACGCCTCGGCGAGGTGCCGGTCCTTTGCCGTGTATTCCTTGGGAGTCAGATGATAGAGGGCGAGAGCTCCGAAGGAATTTTTTTTCACAACAATGGGAATGGCGCAAAGCGTACGGATCCCCATGTAACGCATGGTTTCGGGGTCAAAAATATTTGATTCATTTTCGAGGTCGGAAAAAACTCTAAATTGCTTGTTCTGAATAACCTCATGCAGGATGGATTTTTTTGAGGAAATTTTTACCTTTTCGAGATAATCCTGGGGGATGTTGTGTGCGTATAAAATTTCCCGCTGATTCGACGAATCGCCTTCCTGAATCCGGATGATCTGAGATCGGTCAGCCCCGAGGACATGGCATGCCTCTTCGCAGATTGTGCGAAGGACTTGGGAAAGATCCTTTTCTTCGAGGATTTTCCGGGTCGTTGCCGTAAGGAGAGCATAACCCGGGTCCGCGGAGGCGTAGTTATGTCCAGATGTGGGTGCGATTTCGAGCGGCTCTGGTTGACTCATGCGGCATTCTCACCTTTGATTAAATTCAGTATTTGACCAATTGAGGCAAATTTTATAAATATTATAATATATTCTATGCTATCTTAATATACCATCGAATGGGGGCGCGCTTCCGGTTTTTTTTGGCGGGGAATCAATGAAAGTTGGGGAGAAATGGTGATAGCTCAGGCGAATAAATGGTTTTTTGCGAATTGAGGACACAACCCGATTGAAAGGGGAGGATTTTTCCGAATAACGCCATTGTCCGGAATTGAAAGTTGCTCGACGGGTATTCGGTTTTGGATTGTGTCTTGGACCAGTGTTTTGAGATTTCTTTCGCCAGTCCGATAAATTTCGGAAGGATGGGCGAGTGGTTTTCTTTGCTCCAGGCTATTCCGACGTCCAGGTGTATTTGGGAGGAACGATCTTTTAGATCTTTGTAGGCGATCCCGGCTTGGCGGATGTGACGGACCCACGCGGGAACCAGGGCCACGCCCATGCCCGTTGCGACGAGACTGGCAATCGTTTGGAGCCGCACCGCCTCCTGAACGATTCTCGGCGTGAATCCGGCCTCCTGGCACAGGGGGGATTTGTGACAGACTCGAAAAAACATTATTCTGCGTCTTCGATTTTATGACAATTTAAATTAGGGATTGCCCCGTTCCCGGAGAGGTACGCGCATGTCGCCACAACTGAAGGGTCTCCAGCATATCGGGCTCAAGGTTCGTGATATTGAGGTATCCCTCCGTTTTTATACCGAAATCCTCGAGTTTCGAGTCAACGAGCGGATTCGCTACGTCAAGCCGAGGGGGCAAAGAGCGGCGCAGAATTTCATCACCTGTACGGACATGCATCATGTCATCAACCTGACGCAAAATGCCCCCGGATTTCATCCGGACGCTCCGCCACCCGCCGAAAATTCGCGCACGCAGGTGGAATATGGGCTCCACCATTTCGCTTTTGAGGTCGAGGACAGGGCGACTTTCGAAGCGTGGGAGAAACATCTCAAGGAGAACGGGATCGAATTTGTCTCGGGCCCAGTCGTCCACAGCCCGACGCACCCGGAAGGGGACGGTCTTTGGGGCGAGAACCGCGCTTTGTATTTCTGTGATCCGGACGGGAATGCCATCGAAATATTCTGCGACATGGCGAGGGTCGGCGAGGATGGGGAATTTGATCGGGAGCAGCACGCCGCGCGGATTCGGAGCGACGGCTACGATCCGGAAAAGGTGACCCTTCCAAAATTGACGAGATAAAGGGGACTTTCGTTTTTTTTTCTTTTGAGGATGAGAGGAAAAGACAAAATGCCGTTATTCTGGGTGCACTCGAAAAAGAAAGATGATGCGGCGGACGAGGATATCCGTGCTGTTCGGGACGATCATCTCCGGTGGCAGTTCAAGGGAGAGACCGAGGGAAAGCTTTTCGGCGCGGGCCCCCTGTTCGAGCCCGAAGGGGATCCACCTCCCAAGGAGGGGATGTACTTTATCGTCTGCAACGATGCCGCCGAGGCCCGGGCGCATGCCGATTCCGATCCGTTTCACGCCCGGGGGCTTCGCGAATACAGCCTGCTCCGGTGGCGTCTGAATGAAAGCTCATATATCGGCGTGGGGCTCCGGGCCAAGCTGAACGGGGATGAGCCATCCAACCCCCACTATTACCCACCATCTGAATGAGGTGAACCGGAGGGGTGAGAGAGGCGGTGTGAGGGCGGGGAGGGCGCTTTTTTGCCGTTCGCCCGTTGTGGTTTCAGGGATTAAAATCGCACCGGTCTCTTCACCATGAATGGAAAAGAAAGCGGGGGCCATAGAGGAAACTTTCCCCGAGCCCGCCAAGGGCGGGACCGGCGGATTCGAGAAAGAATTGTTTAGTTATAGAGCTTGAAGAGGTTGGCGTTTGATGGCGAGAAAGACGCCTGCGTCGCCTTTTTCTGCGTTTTGGACGGGCGGACATTCTCCGCGCCGGGGGCCTCGTCATCGTTTTCCTTGAAGACTTTCGCGACGAGCTTTAGTTTCCGGTACTCGCTCAGGACCTTCCAGACATAGCGCCTGGTTTCCCGGAAGGGCGGAATCCCCTTGTAGCGGGCGACCACGCTCGGCCCGGCATTGTACGAGGCGAGGGCCAGGCGGACGTTCCAGTAGTGGCTCTTCAGGAGCGTTTTCAGGTATCGGGTTCCGCCTTCGATGTTTTCCCGGACGTTGTAAGGATCTTTCAGGCCCAGGTGTTTCGCGGTGACCTTGTTGATCTGCATCAGGCCCATGGCGCCCCGGTGGGACCGCGCGCGGGGGTTGAATCCGCTTTCCACCCGGATGACGGCCTGAACGAGCAGCGGGTCGATGCCGTGAAGGGTCGAGTACTGGTGGATGTGCCAAAGAATCTCAGGCTTTTCCTCAAGATTGTCCCGCTCTTTCAGGTTTGCCTTCCCATCATCACTCTCTTTGGAAAGCGACGGAGCGTTTTCTTCTTCTGGCAGAATTCTGAGCGAGGCCTCATTGAGGAGGTCGGCCCCGTTGAGGATGTCGGCCGGTCTCATCCGGGAATCCTGAAGAGGTGTTTCTTCCACGCCACGGGAAACCGGAAGGTCCGCCGAGGCGGAGATGAAGCCAGCCCATCCCGCCGTCGAGACGGCCAGGATAATCGCGCCGATCGATCCGACAAAGAAGCGAAGCCTCGTCCAGGGCTGTTTCAAGTACCCAAAGTAGTGTGCGGTACATTCAGCTCCGGCCAGTAAAATGTAAATGGCCAGGCATGTGAAGACAAAGTAAATCATAGTTTTCATGTGGCGGTTTGAAAAAGGCGGGTTTTGCTCTCGGCAAGACCCCATGACCTTAATTTTTCAAACCGTTCCACCCCCTCTGTACGTGGGAATGATGATTTGCCTATAGAAACCGGTTACCGGGGCGTTCGCCCTACATCCGAGGCCCCGTTGAGTTGATCCATGAAATCGCAGAGATCCACAGCGGGGCGCTTTTTCCGAGGGATAAACCAGAGGAATGCACCCTCCAGCCGCCTGATCATCCCGCCCCTGCCATGCGGCGTACTCAAAGCTGTGGCACTTTTTTCTTTGTCTGCCGCGCTGGTTTTCTCGGAGTTAAATTTCTCAGCAGCCGCGTCCGGATCCACGCCGAGGTAGCTGGCGTAAGCACGGACAAAACCCCGCGCGATGAGAGATGGCGGAAGTTTTTGGAAATCTCCTTCCTCGATACTTTCCAGATAGTAGGTGCGGACACAGGTCTTCTCGGCAACTTCGGAAAGGAAAATACCTTTCTTTGTGCGCTCGCGCCGGAGGAACTGTCCCAGCTTTTCTTCTTCGCCCGTCTCAAGAATGGTGGGTGTCATAATTATCTCTCTTTGCTCTGGGAGAAGACGGACTTGCCGGAAACACGTCCATAATCACCCTTGCTCAAGGAGGGGGTGATTTCCTGGTTTCCTGAACGGAAATTTTTGCTTCCCATCGATTCACACCTCCCGGCCGTCACTATGGAGAGAACTGCCCCAAATCGGGGAGGCTACCCGGTCGCTGTTCCCGGGATGGCTCTATATCAGCAGATTTCCCCTGTATGGCTCAGACACCCCAAATTCCGCGCATGGCGGCAGAACTCACACAGGTAAACAGCAATAGCTATGCCATCCAAGTGGAGAATTCAGGGGAAAAAGTGTCTATGATCCCAGAACTAGGGTATTTGCGAGGAAAGCCGCAAGGCGGAAAATTTGTCCTGTAAGGGGTCCGGGCAGGGCGCGATAGTTCAAATAGTGAAATGTATCGTCAATTCCACATCAAATTTTGAGTCAGGTTATTGACCATTTTTCGCGGGATTTGGGGAATTTGCTTGAGTGCCATGGAAATAGGCGGTTCAGAGTGTAAAGGGACTGTCAAAATTGATGGCACTATCAAAGAATTTTACAGGGAGACTTTCGTTATTTTTTCGTGTATCATTATTTTTGCTTTGAGATACTCCTTGGCAGTGGCGAGGAGAAAAGCCTCCGAGTTTCATGAATTTAGACGTTGAGCGCGTTCTTTCGCCCGGGAGAGACATGATGAAACAGCTTGTCAAAAGATTTGTGGTGCGCTTCTTCCCAGGAAGGCAGAAACAGCCTGTGAGCCTTCCGCTTCTGGCGAAGGCGCCCCGGCACCCCGTTGCCCGGTTTCTCACGATGGCTGTGCTGGATCGGCCCGAGAGAGTCTTTTCCAGGAAAAGTGGCATCCAGTTTTGAATATCTGCCCGTGACACAAGGAAGCTGATACACTTGATGAGACATATCCTTCGCCAGAGCGCCCGCAAACCTGTTTTCCATTAATTTCCCGCCGGATACCTGAGAAGAATCTTATATTTCCTCCCTTTATAAGGGGATACGCGGATGGTCCGCTTTGAGCGAGTGGGAAGCAGTTAGGTGCGTGGTATTATTTTCGAATTCGTCGGAGTTCTGGAATCTTTGAAATCGCCCGCTATATATTGTCAAGAGAGGTAAGCATGAGGCGTTTTCCTATTATTTTATGTTTCATGGCTTTTCTGGCCCCGTTCAGCCTGTACGGCTGCGCCCTGAAGGTGACGCCGGTCGTTACCGAAGTGGCGACCCGGGCGTATGCCGACCGGACCGCCGAGCAGCAGATAACGGATGGCAAGATACACACCCGGATTTTGAATTTCCTCGTTGCCAAGGGGGGCAATCTTGTAGATCTGAATACCGATGTATGGCAAGGACGAGTGATGCTGACGGGAACTCTGGACGATCCGCGCCTACACAGCTATATGGCGGATCGGATTCGCGAGGACGGGCGTGTCCGCGCTTTTTACGACCACGTTCGGATCGTCTCAAAAGAGGCGAAAGAGCGGAGAAGGCGTGAGGTGGAGGAGAGCAATAAAAATAAAAAACTGACACAAATTGCCAGCGATGTGTGGATAACCGCCAAGATCAAGAGCCAGCTTCTTACCGCCGGAGGTGTGAAATCCGTCAACTATCGGTGGCAGGTGGTGCTGAACCAGGTGTATGTCATCGGTTTGGCCCGGACACCCCTGGAAAAAGACCGGGTACTTTGGATTATCCGGGGAACAAAAGGAGCACAGGGTGTAAAGAGCTATATTGAGGTTTCGCGGAGAATATAGGCCCCCTTGGCCTGTGCGGCGGGGGGAGGTCCGTTATTCTTCTCAGAGGGCTTCACCGGGCGTGTCAATGCCGTGCCGGGTCAACTCCTGTGTGATGAAATCAAAGGCTTCGTCCGTCGAATCGGTGTGAAAGAATAGGTCGATATTTTCCGGGCTGATTAACTCATTATCCTCCAACGTCTTGAAATTCAGCACCTCATCCCAGAATTTCGTTCCGAAAAGAACGATCGGAAGCCGTTTTTTCATCTTCAACGTCTGAATCAGGGTCAAAAATTCGAACAATTCGTCGAGTGTGCCGAATCCCCCCGGCATGGCCACCACCGCTTTGGCCAGATAGGCGAACCAGAATTTCCGCATGAAAAAATAATGAAATTCAAAAGCCAGCTCGCGGGTGACGTAGGGATTCAGGTATTCGTCCAAGGGGATGGAGATGGAGAGACCGATGTTCAGCCCCTTGGCCTCGGAAGCCCCCCGGTTGGCGGCTTCCATGATGCCGGGTCCCCCTCCGGTGCATACGACAAAGCGGCGATCGCTCCCCTGAAGGCCTTTCGACCAGGTTGTCAATCGTCCGGCGAGGCTTCGGGCGTCCTCATAATACCCGGACATATTAAAGCGCGCTTCGGCCTTTTTGAGATCGCCGCCTCCGGCTTTTGCCGCCTCCAGCTCGGCGGCGGCCGTGTCTCGGGAAAGTATCCGGGCGGAGCCGAAAAAGACGATGGTGTCTTTTACATGATAGTTTTTAAAGCGAATTTCGGGTTCGAGGTATTCCGCCAGAATACGCAGGGGGCGCGCGTCCCGGCTATCAAGGAAGTCAAGATTTTTGTAGGCTTTTTCATTTTGAAAATCGTTGTTGTTCATCGTGGTTGACCCATTTCCTTTTCCCGGCTTCCGGGGGACACCTCATCTTCATGCCTGGCCGATCATAAAGAAGGGGGATGGGGATCGAAAGCAGAAAATGCGGGTGCTCCGAATTTAGGGGAGAGTGGGTCCGCTCAAAAACGGAATTCTGTTGACGGGCGGGCTCAGATCCGGCTGCGCTTCTCAAAATACTGCTGATGATAGTCCTCGGCCATGTAGAACGTTGTGGCGGGCGTGATTTCCGTGACGATTTCCCGGCGGAACCTGCCGGATTGCTGGAGGTTCTCCCTGGAGGCACGGGCAGCGGTTTCCTGGCCGGGCGTGTGGTAGAAAATCCCGGATCTGTACTGCGTACCGATGTCCGGGCCCTGCCGGTTCAATGTCGTCGGGTCGTGAATGTCCCAAAATACCGATACTAGATCCTCATACGTCACCCGGGACGGGTCATATACGACTTCTATGGCCTCCGCGTGCCCGGTCTGCCCGGTGCATACATCGCCGTAGGTCGGGTTTTCCGTCGTCCCTCCGATATATCCGACGGATGTCGATTCAACCCCTTCTACTCTCCGAAATGCCGCCTCCACTCCCCAGAAACAGCCGGCCGCAAATGTGGCTTTCTCCATTCGTCTCTGATCTCCCTGGTTGTCATGAGTTCTCCCAACCCATGCTTTCGGGGTGGGAGTTGATGTATCTCCCTTACCCTGAAAATAATTCAAAGCGTGGATGAAAGCCACCGGCTCCGGCCATCGGTTCATGGCCGGCTTCAGGGGAGTATCCAAAACGGAAGGATGAACGGAAATGGAATCGAATGCCTTGACACGCCTCGCCTGTCGGGTTCGAACGTTCACGTGTTCAACTACCGCCCCGTTTCCGATCTCGAAGAGTTTCTCAAATTTTCTTTTGGGTACGCCATTTCTATATAAAAAAATCCCGGGGGACTGGTCCTCGGGAAATGACGGTTTTTATTTTTCTGTTGTTCCTGAAGACCGGTTCTTTCCCATCCATTTCCCGGCGAATCAGTTGTCGGGCGCCATGGGAGCGGTTCCCTTCTCCTGCGGAAAAGGGAGCCGCCCCGGTCCGCGCTTGGGATTCGTCTGATAGTTGTTCATGGCTGTCCGGGCAAGGCCTCCAGCGTTTTTACATGTAGTGGAGGGTATGTTTTCTGACCCGCCGGGTTTTCATCCATTCGAAGACGGTGCCCGCCACGAGGAAAGTGGTTCCCAGCAACTGCCGCGTGGCTATATCGAACGGATAAAGATGTTCGGCCATTTCCAGCCGGAATCCCAGATGAGCGTCCAGTATCCATGTGAATCCCACCGCAATCAGCACATAACCAATCGTTCCCAGCATTTTCGTGTCCTCCCGTTTGTTTGAGTGACGCAATCCGTCGCCTCACTATTAAATATCGGCGAATCGCGGGCGGATCACTATGGGAAGTCTCACCGCGGCGGTGTGAGAAAAGTCACGCGGGGTGTGAGAGAAATCACTGGATTTCAATGACCAGTTTCATCCGACCTCGAGATGAGGTGGATTGCCGACCATCTACATGACAACCGGCCGGATTCCGGCTGCAATCGCCGGATGGATAACCCTTTGCGCGATGATGTGGAGATTCTTCTCAACCTCCAAGTGAAGCCCATCCTCAAAATCCACGGCGGCGGTATTTCTTTATGGGATCTTTACCAATTCTTTACCCACCCCAAAAAACTGTTCTCGAAATATTGTGTTAATAATGGAAAAGAGGCAGGCGGCGGTGGGTGGAACAGCCGCTTCCAGTATATCGTTCTGGGTAGAGAAACGCTGCATGAGGAGAAAAGCATGAATCGTAGACAATTTCTTGCTGTCGCATTGCTCGCCACATCGCTTTTTGCGGTTCCCGTGTCGGCGGAAGCAGTCACGCCGGTCTTCTCCACCTTTCTGGGCGGCGCCATTCGTGGCTACGATCCGGTCGCTTATTTTACCCTAGGCCGGCCGGTGGAAGGGAAACGGGCGTACTCCCTTAAATGGAAAGGCGCCACGTGGTACTTCTTCAGTGCCGAACACCGCGACCGGTTCCGGGCAAACCCCAAAAAGTATGCTCCTCAATACGGCGGGTATTGTGCCTATGCCGTAAGCCAGGGCTACACCGCCAGCATCGACCCGGAGGCGTGGAAGATCGTGGATGGGAAGCTATATCTGAACTACAGCAAAAGCGTCCAGTCAACCTGGGGAGAGGATATCCCCGGAAATATCAAAAAGGCCGACGAAAACTGGCCTCGGCTCCTGGCCGGGAAATGATCGCGGCCTGATCGGTGATGATGGAGGGCGTTTTCCTAT